>NZ_JACVTT010000116.1:0-11784 GCF_016624665.1 Stenotrophomonas sp. S39
TGGTCCGCACTGCGGATGGGTTCATCCACGCATGGCGTGGATCTACTGCACCCCGGTGGTGGGTGCGGACCGTTGGTCCGCACTGCGGGTGGGGTTCATCCACGCATGGCGTGGATCTACTGCCCCCCATCCACGCATGGCGTGGATGGCATTCAATCCACCGCGCGATGCAGCAGGCGCTTGAATTGCATGTCACTGCATCCGTCCTGCCCACATCCGGGCAGCGGCAGCTCCACCCGTCCGGGCGGCTGTGCATCACTCAACGGCAGCGCATCACGCAACTGCGTACGGGTGGGATAGACATACACCAGCCGATAGCGCGCTTCGCCGCTGTGCACGCGCCAGCGCTCGAACTGCAGCAGGCCGCCGATCGGCGTCTTCTCAAGCTGGTCCGGCAGCGTGTAATCCGCGGTACCCAATGCCGCCAGCACGGCGCCGATGTTGGAATCGTGGCCGACCAGCAGGCTCACCTTCGGCGACTGCGGATCGGCGAACAGGCCATCAATGTGCGACAGCAGCGGCGCGGCCACGTCGCGTGCCACCTCCGGGGTGCCGAACAGGATGTCCTGATAGCCGTTGCGGACCCGCGCCAGGGCCTGCCACTGGGCGTCGCCGTGCAGGCGGCCCCAGCCTGCCGGTGTTCCGCTGCCGTTCTGGTAATCCTGCATCAGCAGCGCATCGACCATGCCGTTGGCCAGCGCCAATGAACCGGAGGCCCCCGGCTCCTTGCCTGCTTCCGCGCGGAACTGGCTGTCGCCCGCACGCAGCATGCAGTGGCTGCGTCCCGCGCAGGCCGGCGAGGCCCCGTGTTCCACCACGCCCTCGACGACCTGCAGGTCCGGCCCCAGCCGTGCCTCCGATTCGGCCTTCTGCATGGCCCGCAGCGCGCGTCGCTGGAAGCCGGCGTCGTCGCGGTGGATCACCGGGTCGAACAGCGGGTCCATCGTGCCCAGCGGCCTGCGCTGTTGCACCGTGACGTGGCAGCCTGGAAACGCCCCGGCAACGAAGAACTGCGCGGTGGCCTGGGTGCGCTGCAGGCTGTTGGCCAGCGCGTGGAAATCGCCCTCCTGCGGGCAACCCGTTGCCGGCAGTACCTGCTGCTGGCGCAGCCATTGGCCGAGGTAGCGGCCCAGGTAGATCTCCAGCACGCCGCCCTTGGTGCTCAGCTCGCCAGCGGCAACGTCCCAGGTTGCCCACGCGTGTGGCGTGGCGTCGGCCAGCGCGCCCGAAGACACCAGCGGTGCGCGCAGGTTGTGGCGGCTGAGCAGGACGACCTGCTCGAGGGCTTCGCCTTCCACGGATGGCGATGCAGCGGCTGCGGTCGTGGCGACCAGTGCCAGCGCCAGCACCAGGGGGCGTAGAGAACGGATCATGCGGGTCTCCGGCTCCGATCCCATCATTGGTCGGCAGCCACGAACCCACCGGTCTGCCGCGCCCACAGGCGCGCGTACAGCCCACCGGCGGCGATCAGTTCGGCATGGGTGCCGGTTTCGGCGATACGGCCCTGGTCCATCACCACCAGGCGGTCCATGCGCGCGATGGTCGACAGGCGGTGCGCGATGGCGATGACCGTCTTGCCGCCCATCAGCTCGTCCAGGCTGTCCTGGATCGCCGCTTCCACTTCCGAATCCAGCGCCGAGGTGGCTTCGTCCAGCACCAGGATCGGCGCGTCCTTCAGCAGCACGCGGGCAATGGCGATGCGCTGGCGCTGGCCACCGGACAGCTTCACGCCGCGCTCGCCGACATGCGCGTCATACCCGCGGCGCCCCTGCCCGTCCACCAGCGTGTCGATGAAGGCTTCGGCACGTGCCTTGGCCACGGCCGCGCGCAGCTGCTCATCGGTCGCGTCGGGGCGGCCGTACAGCAGGTTGTCGCGGATCGAACGATGCAGCAGCGAGGTGTCCTGGGTGACCACGCCGATCTGCTGGCGCAGGCTTTCCTGGGTGACGCGGGCGATGTCCTGGCCGTCGATCAGGATGCGTCCGCTTTCCAGGTCATAGAGGCGCAGCAGGATGTTGACCAGGGTCGACTTGCCGGCACCGGACGGACCGACCAGGCCGATCTTTTCGCCGGGCTTCACCACCAGGTCCAGCCCGGCGATCACCCCGCCCTTCTTGCCGTAGTGGAAGTGGATGTCCTGGAAGTGCACGCCACCGTGGGCCACCTGCAGCGGCACGGCGTCTTCGCGGTCCTGCACGGTCAGCGGCTGGGCGATGGTGGTGATGCCATCCTGCACCGTGCCGATGTCCTCGAAGATGCCGTTGATGGTCCACATGATCCAGCCGGACATGTTGTGGATGCGGATGACCAGGCCGGTGGCCAAGGTGATCGCGCCCACCGTGATGTGCCCGCCGTTCCACAGCCACAGCGCCAGGCCGCAGGTACCGGCAATCAGGAAGCCGTTGACGATGGCGATGGTCAGGTCCATGCCGGTGGTGATGCGGGTCTGCGCGCGGTGCTTGACCGCCAGTTCCTGGATCGACTCGGCGACGTAGGCCTGCTCGCGCCCGCCGTGGGCGAACAGCTTCAGCGTGGGGATGTTGGTGTAACCATCGACGATGCGGCCCATCGCCTTGGAACGTGCCTCCGACGCAATCCAGGCCCGTTCCTTCGCGCGCGGCACGAAGTAGGCCAGGATCACCGCGTAGGCCAGCAGCCACAGGATCAGCGGCACCATCAGGCGCCAGTCCGCCTGCGCGAACAGGTACAGCGCGGTGCCGGTGTAGACCACGATGTACCAGAGCGAATCGACCATCTGCACGGCCGATTCGCGCAGCGAGGTACCGGTCTGCATCACCCGGTTGGCGACGCTGCCGGCAAAGTCGTTCTGGAAGAAGCTCAGGCTCTGCCGCACCACGTAGTTGTGCATCAGCCAGCGCGAGCGGTTGCTCAGCCCGGGCACGATGGCCTGGTTGACCAGCAGGTTGTGCAGGCCGACCAGGATCGGCCGCGCGATGACCGTGATGAACAGCATCCAGCCCAGTTCGTTGGCATGGCGCTGGAAGAAACCGGCACCGGGCTGCTCGGCGACCATGTCGACGATGCGGCCCAGGTAATCGAACATCGCCACTTCCACCAGCGCCAGCAGCAGGCCGGCGATGAGGGTGGCCAGCAGCACCGGCCACACCGGGCGCAGGTAGTGCAGGTAGAACGGCAGCACCTTCTGCGGCGGCATGCGGCCGTCCACGGGCGGGAACACCGGAATCAGGGATTCAAACCAACGAAACATCACATTCCCTCGCCATATCAGCGCGGGGATTATCCCATGGCCGGTGTGTTCCCGGCGTTCGCCGGCCAGCGGCCGGCGCTACCGCTACGGGGTGACCGGGGTGAACAGCAGGTCCTGGAAGTCGAAGCTGAAATCGGTCAGGTCCGAGATCGGCTGCATGCGCACTTCGCGCACCTTGCCGTCCGGGTCCAGGCTGAAGTTGACGAAGGCATCGGCGTTGAGCGAGCGGTCATCCCAGCGCACGATGAACGTATCGTGCTGCCAGTGCTCCAGGCGGCCGGTCAGCTGCGCGGTTCTGGCAAAACGCAGGCGCAGGCCCTTGCCCTCTGCAGACACCACCATGTCGCCATACCAGCGGTCGCGGTACGTGGCGGCATAGCGCACCAGCGGCAGCGACGGCGTGCTGCCCTTGGCGCGCTCGGCCTGGTGCTTGGCCCAGGCTTCATCAGCCTTGTCCTGCCCCTTGGCCACGCCCTTGGCATAGGCGTCCACCCAGTCGTGCTTTTCGCCGCCCAGGTAGGCATCGAGCACGCTCAGGGTGATGGCATTGAATGCCGCGCCCGCTTCCTGGTTGGTCAGCACCACCACGCCCAGCTTCTGCCCCGGCACCAGGGTCAGGCGCGAGACCATGCCCGGCCAGCCGCCGGTATGCCAGACCAGCTTCTGCCCACGGTAGTCGCTGAGGCTCCAGCCCTCGCCATAGCCGGCGAAGTTGGCGCGCGCCGGCTCCAGCTCGGGCACGCTCGGCGCGGCGATGGCCTGCGGCGTGATCATCTGCCACATCTCTTTCTGGGTCTTGGCACTGAACAGCGGCGTGCCATCGGCCAGCGCGCCCTCGGCCAGCTGCACCTGCATCCAGCGCGCCATGTCATGCGCGCTGGAATAGATGCCACCGGCACCGGCGTTGTTCGACCAGGTCAACGGCGCAACGGTGCGCAGGTCCTTGAAATCGTACTTGGCGTGGCCGACCGCTGCGTTGTCGCCGGCCTGCAGGTGGTCGGCGTTGTAGCGCGTGCCGGCCATGCCCACCTTGTCGAAGATGCGGGTCTGCAGGAACTGCTGGTAGCTCATGCCCGACACTTTCTCGATCACCTGCTGGGCGACCGCATAGAGGATGTTGTCGTAGGCATAGCGCTCGCGGAAACCGCCCTTCAGCGGCACCTGGCCCAGCCGCTGCACCACCTCGGCATTGCTGTAGGAGGTGGTCGGCCAGAACAGCAGGTCGCCTGCGCCCAGGCTGAGGCCACTGCGGTGCGAAAGCAGGTCGCGCAGGGTCATCTGCCCGGTCACGAACGGATCGGACATGCGGAACGACGGCAGGTGATCGATCACCTTGTCGTCCATCTTCAGCTTGCCGTCCTCGGCCAGCAGGTTCAGCGAGGTGGCGGTGAACGCCTTGGTGTTGGAGGCGATGGCGAACAGGGTGTCGGCCTGCACGGGCGCCGGCTTGCCCAGCTCACGCACGCCCCAGCCGCGTTCCAGCACCACCTTGCCATCCTTGACCACGGCCACGGCCACGCCGGGCACGTCGAACTGCGCACGCACGCGCTCGACGGTCGCATCCAGGTCCTGCAGCTGCGCCGGGGTCGGCGCGGTTTCAGCCGCATGTGCCATCGTCGCGCAGGCCAGCAGCACGGCGCCTCCAATCCAGTTGTTCATCCAGCACCATCTCCGAACGGGGGTTGCGGCCGTGTGCAGGCCATCACCGGGGTTTCGCGCGATGGTAACGGCCAGCGTCCGATCCTGCCCTGTGCCATAGGAGGGGTGTCATGGCCCACAGCGATCCATCCAGCACCGGTTCCACCATCATTCCGTGCCTGCGCTACCGCAACGCACTGGCCGCCATCGACTGGCTGCAGCGCGCGTTCGGCTTCCATGCGCAGGCGGTGTATGCCGAAGGCGAAACGGTCTTCCACGCGCAACTGGTGTTCGGCCAGGGCATGGTCATGCTCGGCTCGGTCAGCAGCAGCGGTGAATGGTCGAAGCTGGCGGTGATGCCCGACGAGGTCGACGGGCGACAGACGCAGAGCGCGTGCGTCATCGTTCCCGATGCCGACGCCCACTACGCGCGGGCCAAGGCCGCCGGCGCGCGCATCGTCATCGACATCGCCGACCAGGACTACGGCGGCCGGGGCTACGCCTGCGCCGATCCGGAAGGCTACCTGTGGTGGTTCGGCAGCTACGATCCCTGGCGCGCGGACCACGGCCAGTGACGTCCGCCGCGATCCGCTGCGGCATCGGCGGCTGGGTGTTCCCCGAGTGGCGCGGCGGCATGTTCTACCCTGAAGGCCTGCCGCAGCGCGAAGAGCTGGCCCACGCCAGCCACGCGCTGCGCTGCATCGAGATCAACGGCACCTTCTACCGCACGCCCACCGAAGCGCAGTGCGCGCAGTGGGCTGCCCAGACGCCGGACGGTTTCCGCTTTTCAATGAAGGCGCCGCGCTACATCGTGCAGCGCCGCGATCTGTCGTCCACCGTCGAAGCGGCCGCACCCTTCCTGCAGGCCGCGCTGGCGCTGGGTGACCGGCTGGGCCCGCTGCTGTGGCAGTTCGACCCCAGGCACCCGGCCGACGCGGTGGCATTCGAAGCGCTGATGGCTGCGCTGCCGCAGACCCTGCAGGGCGTGCCGCTGCAGCACGCGCTGGAAGTGCGCAACGCGCAGGTGCACGGGCCGGAGCTGGTGGCCGCCGCGCGCCGCCATGGCGTGGCCCTGGTGATCGAAGACAGCGACGAGGCACCGTTGCACGGCGATGTCAGCGCCGGCTTCGTCTACGCGCGCATCAAGCGCAGCCAGGCGCGCCTGCGCGAGGGCCTGCCGCGACCGCAGCAACAACGCTGGGCTGAACGCGCGCGGCGCTGGTCACGCGGCGAACCCGTGGACGACCTGCCCTGCCTGGCCGAGCCCGCCGTGCCGCAGCCACGCGAGGTCTACCTGCTGTGCATCGGCGCGGGCAAGGCCCGCAACCCGGCGGCGGCGATGGCCCTGCAGCGGCTCAGCGACGACGCCAGCGATCCAGAGCCCACAGCAGGCTCCAGCCCAGCACGAACACGCCGGCCACCCGCAGCACGTTGAGCACGAAGGCCGCTGCACCGATCCGTTGCCAGTCCAGGAACGGGTACGGCGCCTGGCCGAGCAGGGCGGCCACCGCCATCGCCCAGCCCAGGTACGCCACCGGCACCAGCAGCACCCTGCCCAGCGCGCGCCAGCGCAGGTGCCCGTGCGGCAACAGCAGCAGCCAGCCGCCCAGGTACAGCAGCGGCACCGCGTAGTGCAGGCCCATGTCGACCCACCATTGCAGGCCGGTGGGCTGCCACAGCCCCTGCAGGGCCACCGCATAGACCAGGCTGGTCACGCCGATGCACAGCGCCAGCACCGCCGCCGGGGTCGCCCGCAGCGCTCGTCCCGCCGCCAGGCACAGGCAGCCCACGCACACCGCCAGGTTGCTGAGGATGGTGAAGTAGCCGAAGAAGCCCAGGGTCGCCGCGGCAATGCCCGCGCTCCCGCCGGGGCCATTGACCAGCAGCAGGTACTGCAGCAGCAGTGACGCGGCGGCGACCAGCGCGGTCAGCGCGGCCCAACCCCGCAGCAGCGAACGGTCGGCAGGCATGCACGGGCTCCAGGGACAGGATGCAGCGGGCAGGCCACCGGCATCGCCGGCCGCCCTGCGCTTGCCGCACAATACACCGATGACGACCCCCGACACCCGCAAAGCGCTCTGGCAGATCCATTTCTGTGTCCTGTTGTGGGGCGTCACCGCCATCCTCGGCAAGCTGATCACCCTGCCGGCGCTGCCGCTGGTGTGGTGGCGCATGCTGCTGGTGGTGGCCATGCTGGCCCTGCTGCCGCGGGTCTGGCGCGGGCTGCGCACCCTGCCGCTGCGGCTGGTGGCCGGTTATGCCGGCATCGGTGCACTGGTCGCCCTGCACTGGCTGACGTTCTATGGCGCGGTGAAGCTGGCCAATGCCTCGGTGGCCGCCACCTGCATCGCACTGGCGCCGGTGTTCACCTCCATCATCGAACCGTGGGTGGCCAAGCGGCCCTTCCAGGTACGCGAGCTGGCCTTCGGCCTGGCGGTGCTGCCGGGCGTGGCCCTGGTGGTCGGCGGCGTGCCCGATGGCATGCGCCTGGGCGTGCTGGTCGGCGCACTGTCGGCGCTGCTGGTGGCGGTGTTCGGCTCGCTCAACAAGCGCATGGTCAGCCATGCCGATCCGCTGACGGTGACCGCGCTGGAACTGGGCGCCGGCACGCTCACCCTCACCCTGCTGGCGCCGGTGCTGCCGTACCTGCTGCCGGCGCTGGCCAGCCCCCTGTGGGTGGTGCCCGACCTGCACGATGGCATCCTGCTGCTGGTGCTGGCGGGCGCCTGCACGCTGCTGCCGTTCGCCCTGGCGCTGGTCGCGCTGCGCCATCTGAGCGCCTATACCGTGCAGCTGGTGACCAACCTGGAGCCGGTCTATGCCGTGCTGCTGGCGGTGGTGCTGCTGCGTGAGCAGCATGAAGTGACGCCGTGGTTCTACCTGGGCGTGGCGATCATAGTCGGTGCAGTGTTCCTGCATCCGCTGCTGAACCGCCGCAAGCCGGTGCAGCATCCGGAGATCCTGGGCACGGCCGAGGCGCGCAACATCGCCGAGTAAAAGCAGCCAGGCATGGCTTGGCTCTACAGAAGAGCAGAAGCAGTCGAGCAAGCTCGACTCTACGGCGCCAGCTCGACCCGGTCGCGGCCGTTGGCCTTGGCCCGGTACAGCGCCGCGTCGGCGCGCGCCAGGGTCTGGTCGGTGGTTTCGCCGGCCTGGTGCTGGGCCACGCCGATGCTGACCGTCACCGGGAAGCCCAGTGGCAGGTCGGCCACCGCCATGCGCAGGAACTCGCATTGCAGTTCGGCGGTGCGCAGGTCCACGTCCGGCATCAGCGCCACGAATTCCTCGCCTCCATAGCGCGCGGCCAGGCCGCGGCCGGCGAAGTGCGAACGCAGCAGCACGCCCAGTTCGGCCAGCACCCGGTCGCCGGTGGCATGGCCCTGGAAATCGTTGATGTGCTTGAAGTGGTCGATGTCCACCAGGGCCACGCAGGTCTGCCGCGGCTGGCCGTCGGCGCTGGCCACCGCGTCCTGCAGGGCAGCGGCCATCGCGCGCCGGTTCGGCAGCCCGGTCAGCGCATCGGTGCGGCTCTGTTCGGTCAGGTCGGCGTTCTGCGCCAGCAGCACGTCGTGGTACTCCGACAGCAGGCGCTCGTAGTCATCGCGCTGCACCATGTGGCTCTGGATATCCAGCGCGAAGCGGCGCAGTTCCATCACCAGCATGACCTGGCGTGACAGCGCGGCCAGCGCCTCGGCCTTGTCCGGGGCCAGGTGCTGCGGGGTGGGATCGAACACGCACAGCGTGCCCAGCGGCAGGCCGTCGCTGCTGATCAGCGGCGCACCGGCGTAGAAACGCACGTGCGGATCGCCGGTCACCACCGGGTTGTCGTGGAAGCGGATGTCCTGCTGCGCATCCTCCACCACCATGAGCTCGCGCGGCTGCAGGATGGCGTGGCCGCACATCGATTCGCTGCGCAGGTTCTCGGTGGCATCGATGCCCTGGATCGACTTGAACCATTGCCGTTCAACGTCGATCAGGGTGACGGCGGCCATCGACGTGCCGCACACCGCCTTGGCGATGACCACCAGGTCATCGAAGGACTTCTCGCGCTCCGAATCGAGGATGCGGTAGCGGTACAGCGCGTCCAGGCGCTGGGCCTCGTTGGCAGGCTTGTCGGGCTTGATCATGCAGCGTCATGTTCCGGCAGGTCACTGCCGAGTCTAGCCGATGATGCAGTCCGCCAGCCGAGCATGGGCCCGGCTCTACAGGCGTCGGTTACCAGTCCTGCTGCTTGGGCAGCAGCCCGCGCAGTTCCTGCTCGGTCAGGTTGCGCCACTGGCCCGGCTTCAGCGCACCGATCTTGATGTTGTCGATGCGCACGCGGCGCAGCTGGGTGACGCGGTAATCGAACGCGGCGGCCATCAGGCGGATCTGCCGGTTCAGGCCCTGCTCCAGGGTGATGCGGAAGCCGAACTTGGCGATGCGCGAGGTGCGGCACGGCAGGGTCATCTGGTCGTGGACGCGCACGCCGCGGGCCATGCCGCGCAGGAATTCATCGGTGACCGGCTTGTTGACCGCCACCAGGTACTCCTTCTGGTGGCCGTTCTCGGCACGCAGGATCTGGTTGACGATGTCGCCGTTGCTGGTCATCAGGATCAGGCCCTCGGAATCCTTGTCCAGGCGGCCGATCGGGAAGATGCGCTGCTCGTGGCCGACGAAGTCGACGATGTTGCCCTTGACCGAGCTTTCGGTGGTGCAGGTCACGCCCACCGGCTTGTTCAGCACGATGTAGACGTGGCGGCGGGCGCCGGGCTTGCGGGCCACGCGCACCTGCAGCGGCTGGCCGTCCACCAGGACGGTATCGCCCTCGCCGACGACGGCGCCGGTACCGCCGGGGTGGCCGTTGACGGTGACCCGGCGGGCGGCGATCAGGCGATCGGCCTCGCGGCGGGAGCAGAAGCCGGTTTCGGCGATGTATTTGTTGAGTCGGGTGGTCATGGCCCCATTATCGGCCATCCCCGCCCCGCCCGGGTCACGCCGGCAGCAATGGATCGACGGTTTCGCCGTCGAAGACCCGGTTGCGGCCGCTGCGCTTGGCCACGTACATGGCATGGTCGGCCCGCCGCAGCAGCGCGGCCAGGTCGTCCTCGCCCGGGCGCCACTGCGCCAGGCCGATGCTGGCGGTCACCTCCAGGCCCGGCACCTGCAGGTCCTGGCAGAGCTGGGTGATGCGCTGGCGCAGCTGCTCCAGGCGGGCGGCGGCCGCGTCGCGCGGCATGCCCGGCAGCAGCAGCAGGAACTCCTCCCCGCCCATGCGCACCACTTCGTCCTGGTTGCGCACGGCCGCGCGCAGGGCCTGGGCCACGGCCACCAGCACCTGGTCCCCGACCGCATGGCCGTGGCGGTCGTTGATGTCCTTGAACAGATCGATGTCGAGGAAGCCGATCACCAGCGGGCCGCCGTCGCGCTGCACCCGTTCCAGCTGCTGGGCGAGCTGCTGCAGGCCGGCGCGGCGGTTGGGCAGGCCGGTCAGCATGTCCGTCTCTGCCAGCTGGCGCATCTCGTCCCGCTGCTGGCGCAGCCGGCCCAGGCGCAGGTTGAGCGCGTAGGCGGCCATCATCAGCAGCCAGGTGACCGCCAGCTGCAGTGCCTCCACGCGGTACTCGAACAGCCATTGCGCGCGGGTCGCATCGGCCACCACCAGCACCAGCATCGGCGCCAGCGACGCCAGCCCGGCCACGGCCCAGGCGTCCCCGCGCAGGCGCGCCCACACGCCCATGGCCAGCGACAGCAGGCAGCCACCGATGAAGCAGGCCTGCAGCACCCGCGCTACCGCCGCCAGGGTCTCCCGCTGCAGCCAGGGCACCATCACGGCCACGCCCATCAGGCCCCACAGCAGCAGCTGCTGGGCCAGCCGCGAGCGTGGCAGCACGCGGTCACCGCCGTTGAGCCGCCACAGCGCCGGCAACACCAGCGCCAGCGTGGCCGCGGTCAGCGACAGCAACCACCACGGGCCACGCTGGCCGACCGGCAACCACGGCTCGGGGTAGCCACTGAGGCCGCCGAGGATGGACTGCCACAGCACCAGCACCACGGTGGCGGCGATATAGAACAGGAAACTGCGATCACGCGTGGTCAGGTAGGCCATCAGCGCCGACAGTGCCAGGGCGATGGCCACCGCGATGCAGGCCGCGCGCACCAGCAGGCGCGCGGTGTCGTTCTGCTGCACGGGGCTGGGCGCGCCCAGCAGCAGCGTCGGCACCCAGCGCGCCTTCAATGGCCGCTGCCAGGACACCACGAACGGCTCATGGCTGCCGGCCGGCGGCACGGCGACCATGCCGATGCCGGCGCGGAAGCGCGAATCGCGGGTCCGCGCGTCATGCATGTTGCCGCAGATCTCGCGGTCGCCGTGCTTGAGGCGCACTTCGCCGGCAAACACGTTGAACACATCCAGCGCCTGCGGCTCGCCGGACCACCCTCCGGGCGGCGCTTCGACGGTGACCTGCTGGCGGTCGCCGGACAGCATCTGCGGCGTGCAGGCACGATGGGGGGTGGGTTCATCGGTGGCGGCACCGACCAGCAGGTAATCGCGGCCGTTCTCGACCGTGCGCGCATGGCCGAGCCAGGGTGCGGCGAGCACCATCAGCAGGACGACCAGCACCGCCCCCGTTCCGTAACGCCACTGCCTGCCGACCACGCTACATCCTGTTTCTGCTCACGCCCGCGCCCGCTGCGCGTCGCCCCTGGCGGGCATTATCGCAGCGGAATGCGCCAGGAATGTGTAGGCCAATGGTGGTAGGTGGGGGTGTTGGTTGGCAGGGCTTGCAGCCCTGCACCTGCCGAAGCAACAGCAAAAGCGTGCTATCCGTGGGTTGGCGGGGTGGGTCCGGTTGAGGGGGACGCCGTAAATACGTCCATGTAGTCTTGGTCGCGGCATCCATGCCGCTCACGCCCCCTCAACCGGACCCACCCCGCCT
>NZ_JACVTT010000117.1:0-11699 GCF_016624665.1 Stenotrophomonas sp. S39
ACACCCCTTGAGAGTGTCCAGAAATGGTTGACCACCACAGGTTTACGGCGTCCCCCTCAACCGGACCCGCCCCGCCAACCCACGGAATGCACGCATTTGACGTTGACGTTGACGTTGCATTGAGCGGGTGCAGGGCGCAGCCCTGCCATGACCCCCCTCCCTATACAGGTAACTGCAGGTCACAGGATAAGCAGACGCCTTGTTGCTGCCATCGAACAGGTCCACATTCCTGTGCAGGAGGCGGGCTGCCCGCCCGTTCTCGAGACAACAGGAGACCTGCATGTCCACTGCCCCCACCACCGCCATCTCCCGCGATCCGGCCACCGGCCAGCAGATCGCCAGCCATCCCTTCGCCACCGCCGCCGAACTTGAAACCCTCCTGCAGCGTGGCCAGGCAGGCTTTGCCGCCTGGAGCACCCAGCCGCTGGAGGCGCGCGCTGCCGTGCTGCGCGCGATGGCGGCCGTCCTGCGCCGCGACCGCGAGCCGCTGGCCGCACTGGCCACCGCCGAAATGGGCAAGGTCCACGCCGAATCGCTGGCCGAAATCGAAAAATGCGCGCTGCTGTGCGACTGGTACGCCGAAAACGGTGCGCAGTTCCTGCGCGACGAACCCACCCAGGTGGCCAACGACAAGGCCTACGTGTCCTACCTGCCGCTGGGCGTGGTGCTGGGCATCATGCCGTGGAACTTCCCGTACTGGCAGGTGATGCGGGCGGCCGTGCCGATCCTGATGGGCGGCAATGGCTTCCTGCTCAAGCCCGCCGAGAACATCGTCGGCACCGCGCAGCTGCTCGATGCCGCCTGGCGCGAGGCCGGGCTGCCGGACGGCACCTTCATTGCGGCCAACATCAGCCGCGAGGGCACCAGTGCGGCCATCGCCGATGACCGCATCGCCGCGGTCACCCTCACCGGCAGCGTGGCCGCGGGCCGCAGCATTGCCGCCCAGGCCGGGCAGGCGCTGAAGAAGGTGGTGCTGGAACTGGGCGGTTCTGATCCGTTCATCGTGCTGGCAGACGCCGATCTCGATGCTGCCGTCGATGCAGCCGTCGCTTCGCGCTTCCAGAACACCGGGCAGGTCTGCATTGCCGGCAAGCGCATCATCGTCGAAGCGGCGGTGTACGACCGTTTCGTGGCGCAGTTCTGCCAGAAGGTGCAGGCCCTGACGATTGGTGATGGCCGCGAAGCCGGTAACCGCATCGGCCCGATGGCCCGTCAGGACCTGCTGGAACAGCTGGATGCACAGGTGCGTGCCTCGGTCGATGCCGGTGCGCAGCTGCTGGTCGGCGGTCACCAGCTGGACCGCCCGGGCAGCTTCTACGCGCCGACCGTGCTGGCCGGCGTGGAGCCGGGCATGCAGGCCTTCGATACCGAGACGTTCGGGCCGGTTGCCTCCATCACCCGCGCACGCGACGCCGACCACGCGGTGGAGCTGGCCAACCAGAGCGAGTTCGGCCTGAGCGGCAACCTGTGGACCGGCAACCGTGAACGGGCCATGCAGCTGGCGCGCCGCCTGCAGACCGGCGGCGTGTTCGTCAACGGTTTCTCGGCATCCGACCCGCGCGTGCCGATCGGTGGCGTGAAGAAGAGCGGCTTCGGCCGCGAGCTCTCGCACTTCGGCATCCGCGAATTCGTCAACGCGCAGACGGTCTGGTTCGACAAGCGTTGACGCGCGGCTTCCATCCTTCCTGCAACGATCCACCATCAGTCCAGCGAAAAGGACGGCATTCCAATGTCAAAGGGTTCAGATCTGCTTGTCGCCGCACTTGAGAACGAAGGCGTCGAGCGCATTTTCGGTATTCCCGGCGAAGAAAACCTCGACGTGGTCGAGTCGCTGCGCCATTCCAGCATCGAGCTGGTCATCACCCGCCACGAGCAGGCGGCGGTGTTCATGGCGGCCACGTACGGCCGCCTGACCGGCAAGCCGGGCGTGTGCCTGGCCACCCTCGGCCCCGGCGCGCTCAACTTCACCACTGGCGCGGCCTATGCGCTGCTGGGGGCGTGGCCGGTCATCATGATTACCGGCCAGAAGGGCATCGTCGCCAGCAAGCAGGCGCGTTTCCAGATCGTGGACATCGTCAGCACGATGAAGCCGCTGACCAAGCTGGCCCGGCAGATCGTCTCGGCACGGACCATTCCGACCATCGTCCGCGAGGCCTTCCGCGTGGCCCAGGAGGAGCGCCCCGGCCCGGTGCTGCTGGAGCTGCCCGAGGACATCGCCGCCACCGAAGTCGAGAGCGTGGCGCTGATTCCCACCCACGCGGTGGACCGGCCGATTGCCAGCCCGGAAGCGCTGGACCGCGCGGCGGAGATCATCCGTACCGCAAAGCGGCCGCTGCTGATGATCGCTTCGGCGGCGTCGCGGCCGCAGTCCAGCGAGGCGCTGTCGGCTTTCGTGCAGCGCGCCGGCATTCCGTTCTTCACCACGCAGATGGGCAAGGGCGCGGTGGCCGGTGGCTCGGGCCTGTACATGGGCACTGCGGCGCTGACCGAGCGCGACTACGTGCACATGGCCATCGACCAGGCCGACGTGATCGTGACCATCGGCCACGAAGTGACCGAGAAGCCGCCGTTCGTGATGCGCCCGGGCGGCCCGACGGTCATCCATATCGGTTATTCGCAGGCGGCGGTGGAGCAGGTGTATTTCCCGCAGGTGGAGGTGATCGGCGACATCGGCCGGTCGCTGACCCAGCTCGGCGACCGCATCGAAGGTGCCGTGGCCAACGCCGATGCGCTGCTGCCGCTGCGCGCGACCATCCTGGAGCACCTCGCTGATCGTGCCGAGGAGGACGGGTTCACACCGCAGCGGCTGGTGCATGACGTGCGCCAGGTGATGCCGCCGGACGGCATCGTGGCGCTGGACAACGGCATGTACAAGATCTGGTTCGCGCGCAATTACCGCACCCAGGTGGCCAATACGCTGCTGCTGGACAACGCCCTGGCGACGATGGGGGCGGGCCTGCCGTCGGCGATCATGGCCTCGATCCTGTATCCGCAGCGACGGGTGCTGGCGGTCTGCGGCGATGGCGGTTTCATGATGAACAGCCAGGAGCTGGAAACGGCGCGCCGGCTGGGCCTGAACCTGGTGGTGCTGATCCTCAACGACGGCGCCTACGGCATGATCCGCTGGAAGCAGGCGGTGGACGGCTTCACCGACTACGGCATGACCTTCAGCAACCCGGATTTCGTGAAGTACGCCGAGGCCTACGGCTGCAAGGGCCACGAGGTGACGGCCATCGAGCAGTTCATCCCGACCCTGGAAGCGGCCTTCAACGAGGGTGGGGTGCACCTGGTGTCGGTGCCGGTGGACTATTCGGAGAACCAGCGGGTGCTGGTGGAAGAACTGCGGCAGGCGTTTCCCGGGAACGCCTGAGGTAGCGCCGGGCCACGCCCGGCGGATTCTGGGCGACCGATCGCCGGGCATGGCCCGGCGCTACCGGCTGCGGCGGGGCCGGGGCAGGGCGGTTTTGGTATGCTGGGCAACCGGCTGTGCCGGGTGCAACCTCCCCCTCACTACACGATTCCCGCAGATCCATGAGCGAAGCTACCGATACCCCCCCCGTCGACGAAAACAAGTTGATCGCCGAGCGCCGTGAGAAACTCAAATCGCTGCGTGGGCAGGGCATCGCGTACCCGAATGACTTCCGTCGCGAGGACTTCGCCGGGCAGCTGCAGGCCGAATTCGCCGATGCCGACACCTGGACCGCCGAGGCCCTGGAAGGCAACGGCCGCCAGGTGAAGATGGCCGGCCGCCTGATGGCCAAGCGCATCATGGGCAAGGCCAGCTTCGCGCAGATCCAGGACGAGTCCGGCCGCATCCAGCTGTTCCTGCAGGGCGGCACGCTGGGCGATGCCTACACCGCCTTCAAGGGCTGGGACGTGGGCGACATCATCGCCGTCGAAGGCGCCCTGACCCGCACCAAGACCGGCGAACTGTCGGTCAAGGCCGAATCGATCCGCCTGCTGACCAAGTCGCTGCGCCCGCTGCCGGACAAGTGGCATGGCCTGGCCGACGTCGAGCAGCGCTACCGCCAGCGTTACGTCGACCTGATCGTGACCCCGGAATCGCGCGCGGTCTTCATCAAGCGCTCCAAGATCATCCGCGCCATGCGCGCGTGGCTGGACAACCGCGACTTCCTGGAAGTCGAGACGCCGATGATGCATTACATCCCCGGCGGGGCAGCGGCCAAGCCGTTCACCACCCACCACAACGCGCTGGACCTGGACCTGTACCTGCGCGTGGCGCCGGAGCTGTACCTCAAGCGCCTGACCGTGGGCGGCCTGGAGCGGGTGTACGAGATCAACCGCAACTTCCGCAACGAAGGCGTCAGCACCCGCCACAACCCGGAATTCACCATGATGGAGCTGTACGAGGCCTACGCCACGTACAACGAGATCATGGACCTGACCGAAGGCGTGATCCGTGACGTGGCCACCACCGTCAACGGCGGCACCGAAGTGGAATGGGACGGGGCGAAGATCGACCTGGGCCCGGCCTTCCGCCGCTGGCGCATGGACGAGGCGGTGCGCCACCACAATCCGGAAATCTCGGCGGCCGACTGCACCGACCGCGAGGCGCTGCTGCGCCATTGCGAGCGCCTGAAGATCCGCGTCAAGCCGTCCTACGGCTGGGGCAAGCTGCTGCTGGAAATCTTCGAAGCGACCGTCGAACACACACTGATCCAGCCGACCTTCATCACCGATCATCCGGTGGAAGTCTCGCCGCTGGCGCGTGCCAACGACAACGATCCGGGCTACACCGACCGCTTCGAGCTGTTCGTCAACGGCAAGGAGCTGGCCAACGGCTTCTCCGAGCTGAACGATCCGGAAGACCAGGCGCAGCGCTTCCAAGCCCAGGTGGCCGCGAAGGAAGGTGGCGACGACGAGGCCATGCACTACGACGCCGATTACATCCGTGCGCTGGAGTACGGTATGGCCCCGACCGGTGGACTGGGCATCGGCGTGGATCGCCTGGTGATGCTGCTGACCGGCAGCAGCTCGATCCGCGACGTGCTCCTGTTCCCGTACATGCGCCCCGAGCAGTAAGACGCAGTACCGCTCCCGACTGTGCGCGCCGTTCCGGATCCGGACGGCGCCATTGACGCGATGCTTACTCGGCGTATGGTTGTTGCATGGCCTTGACACCCACTGTGGCTTGATGGGGTTGGGGAGGGGCGATGTGGAGAACCCGCTTCACATTGTGACGACGATCATGAACCGGGGACGCTCGTGACGGGAGTCGTGCCTATGCAGGGTGCCAGTGTGCGCAGCGGCGGGGTATCCTCGCTGGCGGATCTTCCAGCGTGGTCGAGAAGGCAGGCAGAGAACGCCTTGAACATCGTCATCGTCGATGACCAGACGTCCGCACGGACGATGCTGCGCCATGTCATTGAAGACATCGCGCCCGAATTGAGCGTGCACGACTTTGGTGATCCACTCACCGCACTTGCCTGGTGCGAGTCGTACCCGGTTGACCTGCTGCTGCTGGACTACCGCATGCCGGAGATGGACGGGCTGGAATTCGCCCGCCGCTTCCGCCGGCTGCCCAAGCACCGCGATATTCCCGTGATCCTGATCACCGTGGTCGGCGACGAGCCGATCCGGCAGGCCGCGCTGGAAGCGGGCGTCATCGATTTCCTGGTCAAGCCGATCCGCCCGCGCGAGCTGCGGGCGCGCTGCTACAACCTGTTGCAGCTGCGCCAGCAGGCCGAGAACGTGAAGCAACGCGCGCTGTCGCTGGAACAGCGGCTGCTGGCCAGCATGCACGAGGTGGAAGAGCGCGAACGCGAGACCCTCTCGCGGCTGGCGCGCGCCATCGAGTTCCGTGATGCCGGCACCAGTGCCTACCTCGAGCGCATGGCGCGCGTGGCCGGGCTGATCGCCGAGCAGCTGGGGCTGCCCGAGGAAGAGGTGAAGCTGATCGAGATGGCGGCGCCCCTGCACGACATGGGCAAGATCGCCATTCCCGACGCGGTGCTGCTCAAGCAGGGCAAGCTCAACGACGAGGAGCTGGCGATCATGCGCCGGCATCCGCGCATCGGCCATGAGCTGCTCAGCGGCAGCCAGAACCGCTTCATCCAGGTCGGCGCGTTGATCGCGCTGCGCCACCATGAGCGCTACGACGGCAGCGGCTACCCCGATGGCCTGGTCGGCGACGCGATTCCGCTGGAAGCGCGCATCGTCGCGGTCGCCGATGTGTTCGATGCCCTGATCTCGCCGCGCCCCTACAAGGAAGCGTGGACGTTCGAGGCAACCCTGGCGTACCTGTACGCCCAGCGCGGGCGCCTGTTCGACCCGCGCTGCGTGGATGCGCTGCTGCGTGGCCGCGAAGCGCTGGAACAGATCTGCGCCGAGCATTCCACCGCGTCGGCGCGGCCGGGGATGGGCGCGTGACATCCCTGCTGTCGCGGGCCCGCCTGCGGTTGTCCCAGCGCCACGACAGCGAGCATGGGCAGCAGATCGTCCGTATCGTCCTGATCAGCCTGATCCTGGCCTATGTGCTGCTGCCGGCACCGCGCCACGATCTGCCGCACGACCAGTACGTGGGCGTGCTGGCCATCGTGCTGACCGGACTGTCGCTGTCGCTGCTGCTGTTCGGCTGGCTGCTGTGGAAGCCCGGGCGTTCGGACCCGCGCCGTGTGCTGGGCATGCTGGCCGACTACGGGCTGATCGCCGCGGGCATGATCCAGATGGGCGAGCCGCTGTCGTGGGTCTACATCGTGGTGATGTGGGTGACCGTCGGCAACGGCATGCGCTTTGGCAACAACTACCTCTACGTCGCCGTGGCGATGGCGATGGTCAGCTTCGGCAGCACCGTGCTGCTGACCCCGTACTGGGAACAGAACCTGCGCCTGGCCATCGGCCTCTGGCTGGGGCTGGCCGCAGTGCCGCTGTACTTCTCGACCCTGCTCAAGCAGCTGACCAAGGCCATGGCCGAGGCGCGCCGCGCCAGTGAAGCCAAGAGCCGCTTCCTGGCCAACATGAGCCACGAGTTCCGCACCCCGCTCAACGGCCTGAGTGGCATGACCGAGGTGCTGGCCACCACCCGCCTGGACGATGAGCAGCGCGAGTGCCTGAACACCATCCAGGCCTCGTCCCGCAGCCTGCTGGCGCTGGTCGAGGAGGTGCTGGACATCTCCGCCATCGAGGCTGGCAAGCTGCGCGTGGTGGCCGAGGATTTCGTGCTGGCCGACGTGGTCCAGGCGATCGGCCTGATCCTGCTGCCACAGGCCAAGGCCAAGCATCTCGATTACCGGGTGAAGGTGGCTGCGAACGTTCCGGCCACGCTGCGGGGCGACGTCGGTCACCTGCGGCAGATCCTGCTCAACCTGGCCGGCAACGCGGTGAAGTTCACCGATCACGGCAAGGTGGAAGTGCGCGTGGGCCTCGTCCACGCCGACACCCAGGGTTCGGTGCGCCTGCGCTTCGACATCATCGATACCGGCATCGGCGTTCCGGTGGCGATGCGCCCGCGGCTGTTCGAAGCGTTCGAGCAGGCCGACGTCAGCATGGCCCGTCGCCACGAAGGCACCGGCCTGGGCACGACCATCGCCAAGGGCCTGGTCGAGGCCATGGACGGCGAGATCGGCTACCTCGACAACCCGCCGCAGGGCAGCCACTTCTGGGTTGAACTGCCCTTCGCGCCGCCGCAGCCGGTGGTGGCCGGTGCGGTGCCGAGCGTGGCCACCGGCGAAGACGTGGGCCCGGGTGGCAACGTCATCGCCTTCGCCGACCCCTTCCTGCGCCATCGGGCCCGCGTGCGCAGCATGCAGATCCTGGTGGCGGACGACCACGAGGCCAATCGCATGGTGCTGCAGCGGCTGCTGCAGAAGGCCGGGCACAAGGTGATGTGTGTCGATGGGGGCGAGGCGGTGCTGGATGCGCTGGCCGAGAGCGAATTCGACGCGGCCATCGTCGACCTGCACATGCCAGGCATGAGTGGGCTGGACATGCTGAAGGAGCTGCGGGTGATGCAGTCCGGTGGCGGCCCGCGCACGCCGGTGCTGGTGCTCAGTGCCGACGTCACCCCGGAGGCGATCCAGCGCTGCACACAGGCCGGCGCGCACGCGTTCCTGGCCAAGCCGGTCGTGGCCGTGCGGCTGCTGGACACCCTGGCGGAGATCGCCAACAACGCCCAGCTGAAGGCGTCGGCGCCGCCGATCGTGCGTACCGCCACCAACCTTGATGGCGTGCTCGACACCGGCGTGCTGGACGAGCTGGCTTCACTAGGCATGGGCGATGGGTTCGAGCGGGAGTTCATCCGCCAGTGCCTGGAAGATGCCGACAACTGCCTGCGCAAGGCCGAAGGCGAGGGCGAGGCTGGTCGCTGGGATGCCTTCCGCGAGCAGTCCCACGCGATCAAGGGCGTGGCCGGCAACCTGGGCCTGGTGCGCGCCGCCAACCGCGCCGGCGAACTGATGCGGATGGCCGATTGGCAGCTCAAGGCCGAGTGGCGCGCGCGCCTGGCCGTACTGCAGGGCGCGATCAAGGAAGGGCGTCACGCGTTGGACGCGCGCGCCGAGCGCAGGGCCCGCGGTGCCGCCGACGACATGGAACGGTAGAGTCGAGCGTGCTCGACTGCCTTCGTTCGATGTAGTGCCGGGCCATGCTCGGCTGCATTCCGCGGGGTCCGCGATGCAAGGCATCCACGCATGGCGTGGATCTACTGGGTCCGCGACGCAAGGCATCCACGCACGGCGTGGATCTACTGGGTCCGCGACGCAAGGCATCCACGCATGGCGTGGATCTACTGCCTTGGTCGCGCGAGCGCGAAAAAAAGCCCGGTGGCCAGCCGGGCTTGAACCCAGAGGGGGAGGACAGCAATCAGGCCGCGTCGAGGCCGGCGCGACGGGTCTGTGCCTTCACCAGGCGATCCATCGTGCGCAGCGAACGGTCACCCAGGGCCAGCGCGGAGTCGACCCACACCTTGGTGATTTCCAGCAGTTCGTCGTAGCTGACCGCCTGCGCCAGGTTGCGCGCCGCGTTCATGGCCAGGTACGACTGCGGCAGACGCTGCTGCTGGCGGATCATGTCTTCGACGGCGGCGCGGCCTTCGCCCTTCTTCACCAGCACGTCGACCACGCCCAGTGCATGCATTTCCTCGGCGCTGTAGACGCGGCCATCGAGGATGATCTTCTCGGCCAGCTGCGGCGACACCCGGCGGCACAGGAAGGAATAAGCGCCCATGCCCGGGAACAGGCCGAACAGCACTTCCGGCAGGCCCATGCCGCAGCCTTCCTCGGCCACGATGGTGTGGCAGGCCAGGGCCATTTCCAGGCCGCCGCCCAGCGCATCGCCCTGGATGAGCGCGATCGAACGCACGTCACCGCCGAAGCCGGTGTGCAGGTGGTGCACGCCTTCCACGCAGCGCTGGGCGTAGGTCAGCAGCAGGTCGCGGTTGCCTTCGCGGATCAGACGGGTGAACAGGTCCAGATCGCCACCCAGGTTGTACGCGGCGGCATCGGAGGCCAGCACGAAGTGGCGCAGCTGCCCGCTGTGGCGCTGCGCCGGGCCGCGGGTGATGGCGCTCATGTAGCTCCACATTTCGTCCAGCATGTCCTTGCGGCAGCACGGGCGGATGCCCGTCGCAGCATCGGCATGCATGAACAGCCAGTGGGCGGTGTCGTTGTTGCGGTCGTCCGTACGGATGGTGGCGTAGGGCGAACCACTGGTCGGCAGCTTTTCGATGGTGCTCATTGAAGTGTCCTCGGCATGCGGCCCGTAGAGAGAAGTGGTGGCCGGCGGGCCGAACGGTCCACACACGCGGCGATGCTACACCGGGCACGTGGCCACGCATGCGAAAAGGCCCGGGTCGTTGCCGACCCGGGCCTGAAAGCATTCAACCTGGAGCAGACCCTTACGGGGCGGGCGTATCGCGCAGTTCGCGGCGCAGGATCTTGCCCACGTTGGTCTTCGGCAGTTCCTTGCGGAATTCCACGATCCGGGGGTGCTTGTAGCCGGTGAGATTGGCCCGTGCGTGCTCCTTGACCATTTCGGCGGTCAGGTTCGGGTCCTTCTTCACGATGACCACCTTCACGACTTCACCGGACTTCTCGTCCGGTACACCGACGGCGGCCACTTCCAGCACGCCCGGCATCATCGCGATGACGTCCTCGACTTCGTTCGGGTACACGTTGAAGCCGGACACCAGGATCATGTCCTTCTTGCGGTCGACGATGTAGAAGAAGCCCTGCTCGTCCATCTTCGCCATGTCGCCGGTGTGCAGCCACTGGCCGGCATCGATGGCGGTGGCGGTCTCGTCGGGGCGCTGCCAGTAGCCCTTCATCACCTGCGGGCCGCGGATGCACAGCTCGCCCACCTCGCCCATGGCCAGGACATTGCCGTTGTCGTCCTTGATGCAGGCATCGGTGGACGGGATCGGCAGGCCGATGGCGCCGTTGTATTCCTTCAGGTCCAGCGGGTTGATGCAGGCCGCCGGCGAGGTCTCGGTCAGGCCGTAGGCCTCGACCAGGGTCACCCCGGTCACCTTCTTCCAGCGCTCGGCCACCGCACGCTGCACGGCCATGCCGCCACCCAGGGTCACCTTCAGCGAGGAGAAGTCGACGGTGTCGAAGCCGGGGGTGTTGAGCAGGCCGTTGAACAGGGTGTTGACGCCGGTGATGGCGGTGAAGCGCACCGACTTGAGCTCCTTGACGAAGCCCTTCATGTCGCGCGGGTTGGTGATGAGGTGGTTGCAGCCGCCAAACTTCATGAAGACCAGGCCGTTGGCCGTCAACGCGAAGATGTGGTACAGCGGCAGGGCAGTGATGATCCACTCCTTGCCCGGCTCGATGCCCGACGCGCCGATCCAGGCCGAAGCCTGCTGCATGTTGGCGATCAGGTTGCGGTTGGTCAGCATCGCACCCTTGGCGACGCCGGTGGTGCCGCCGGTGTACTGCAGGAACGCGACGTCGTCGTGGTCGATCTCGACCTTGGGCAGGGTGTGGCGGCTGCCGAGCTTGAGTGCCTGGCGGAAGCGCACCGCGCCCTTCAGATGGTAGTTGGGCACCATCTTCTTGACGTACTTGAGCACGAAATTGACGATCGTGCCCTTGAGGCCGAGCAGGTCGCCCAGGCCGGTGGTGATGACGTGCTTGACCGGGGTGTCGGCGATGACCTGCTGGACGGTGTCACCGAAGTTGTCCACCACCACCAGCGCGCTGACGCCGGCGTCGACCAGCTGGTGCTTCAGCTCGCGCGCGGTGTACAGCGGGTTGACGTTGACCACGGTCAGGCCGGCGCGCAGCACGCCGAAGGTGGCGATGGGGTACTGCAGGCAGTTGGGCATCATCAGGGCGACGCGGTCACCCTTCTTGAGCTTGAGCTCACCCAGCAGGTAGGCGGCGAACTGCTCGACCAGGGCGTCGGTTTCGCCGTAGGTGAGGACCTTGCCGAAACTGGAGTAGGCGGGACGGTCGCGGAATTTCGCGACGGAAGCGTCGAAGACCGAAGCTACCGAATGGAACTCGTTGATGTCGATTTCGGCGGGAACGCCTTTCGGATAGCTCTGCAGCCAGGGACGATCCAGACTCATATTCCCCCTCCAGGAATCGTTTTTGATGGGTGCGGCGCGGACAGTATCCGCCAGAACCGCTCGCAGCAGCATACCGTTCCGTAGGGAAAACGCGAAGGGGGCGTCTGTGTCCGGTAGTGGGGGGGGGGGGGGGGGGGGGGGGGGGGGGGGGGGGGGGCGGGGGGGGGGG
>NZ_JACVTT010000118.1:0-11671 GCF_016624665.1 Stenotrophomonas sp. S39
GACCAAGCCCCCATGGATGGGTTTACGGCGTCCCCCTCAACCGGACCCACCCCGCCAACCCACGGAGTGCCCGCTTCTGCTGTTGACGTTGACGTTGATCCAAAGCAGGTGCAGGGCTGCAAGCCCTGCAGGACAAACGCCTACCGCGTCTGCCCTTCGCCGCGAACCACGAAACGTTCGACCGTCAGCGCTTCCAGGCCCATCGGCCCATACGCGTGCAGGCGCGTGGTGGAAATGCCGATCTCGCTGCCCAGCCCCAGCTGCCCCCCATCGGAGAAACGCGAGGACGCGTTGACCATCACCACGGCAGAACGCAGCGCGTTGACGAAGCGCTCGGCATGGCCACTGTCTTCGGTGGCGATCACTTCGGTGTGGTCGGAGGTGTAGGTGCGGATGTGGGCGATGGCGGCGTCCAGATCATCCACCACCCGTACCGCCAGCACCAGGTCGAGGAATTCCGCCGCGTAATCCTCGTTGGTGGCGGCCGTGCTGCCCGGCAGCAGCGGTTGCGCACGTGCGTCGGAACGCAGCTGCACGCCACGTTCGCCCAGTGCCTGCGCCGCGCGCGGCAGGAAAGTGTCGGCCACGTCCTGGTGCACCAGCAGCGTTTCCAGCGAATTGCAGGCCGCCGGGCGGCTGCACTTGCCATCCACCAGCAGGCCGATGGCCTTGTCCAGGTCGGCGCTGGCATCCACGAACAGGTGGCAGACACCCTTGTAGTGCTTGATCACCGGCACGCGTGCATGCTCGGCCACGAACCGGATCAACCCTTCGCCACCGCGGGGAATGGCCAGGTCGATCAGTTCGTGCAGCTGCAGCAGCTCCAGCATCGCCTCGCGGCGCAGGTCGGTCAGCACGGTCACTGCGGCCGGCGGCACGCCATTGGCCTGCAGGGCCGCAGCCAGTGCCTGGGCGATGGCGGTGTTGGAATGGATCGCCTCCGAGCCGCCGCGCAGGATCACGCCGTTGCCGGCCTTCAGGCACAGCGCCGCCGCTTCGGCGGTCACGTTCGGCCGCGCTTCGTAGATCATCGCGATCACGCCCAGCGGCACGCGCACCTTCTGTACGCGGATGCCGTTGGGGCGCACGTCGTCGCGGGTCACCTGCCCCACCGGGTCCGGCAGCGCGGCCACCTCGCGCACGGCCTCGGCCATCGCGAACAGGCGCGCCGGGTCCAGGGCCAGGCGGTCGAGCATCGCGCTGCCGACACCCTTCTCGCGCGCCGCCGCCAGGTCACGGGCATTGCCGGCCAGGATCAGCCCGGCGTTCATCTCCAGTGCCTGGGCCATGGCCTGCAGCAGCGTGCCGCGTGCGGCGCTGTCCAGGCCAGCGACCACTTGGGCCGCGTCACGGCAGGCACGTGCCTGCGCTTCGATTTCACTCATGGGGGTGTCCTGCAGTCCGGTCATGGCAGTACCAGGTCGTCGCGATGGACGACGGTACCGCCGTAGTTGTAGCCGAGCACGGCCTGGATGTCGCGCGAATGGCGGCCAGCGATGCGGCGCACATCATCGGCGGCGTACTGGCTGACACCACGGGCGACGCAGAGGCGGCCCTGCGGCGTGTTCCAGCACACCTGCACCATGTCGCCGCGGCGGAAATCGCCATCGGCGCCGGTGATGCCGCCGGGCAGCAGCGAAGCGCCCTTCTCGCGCATCGCCTGCGCCGCACCGGCATCGACCAGGATCGCGCCGTCGGCCAGCGGTGCATGCCGCAGCCAGTGCTTGCGAGCGGCCTCACGGCTGCGCGCGGCATGGATGCGGGTGCCGAACAGGCGATCCTGCGCCAGCGCGCGCACGACATCGCCGCTGCGGCCATTGAACAGGTAGGTTTCGATGCCAAGCCGGCCAGCCTTGGCCGCGGCTTCCAGCTTGGTCCGCATGCCCCCGGTACCGGCACGCGAACCGGCGCCGCCGGCCATCGCCAGCACCGTGTCATCCAGCTCGGGGACGTCATGCAGCGGGCGCGCGTCGGCCACGGTGCGCGGGTCGGCGCTGTACAGGCCGTCGATGTCGGTGGCGATGAACAGCGCATCGGCATCGACCAGCGCGGCCACGGTGGCGGCCAGGTTGTCGTTGTCGCCCAGCTTGAGCTCGTCCACCGACACGGTGTCGTTCTCGTTGACCACCGGCAACGCGCCCAGCCGCAGCAGCTCGGTGAGCGTGGCGCGTGCATTGAGGTAGCGACGGCGGTTGCGCAGGTCGTCGTGGGTCAGCAGCACCTGCGCCACCGGGCGCTCGAAGAAGCGCTGCCAGAGGCCGATCAGCTGTGCCTGGCCCAGCGCGGCCAGTGCCTGCCGCGCAGCCATCGCTGCGCCGGGCTCATCGGCACGCGGCAGGATGGCGCGGCCGGCGGCGACCGCGCCGGAGGAGACGATGACCACTTCGCGCCCGGCCAGCGCGTTGGCCGAAACGAACTGCGCCAGGCCCAGCGCATGCCGCGGCGACAGGCCACCGCCATCGGCGGCCAGCAGGCTGCTGCCCACCTTGAGCACGGCACGCCGCCACGGCGGCAGCGCTTGTTCGGGGAACGGCGAGGCGACGTGGGTGGCGTGCAGAGTCATCAGGTGCGCCTCAGCGGGTGTTCCATTCGTGCACGGTCAGGTGCGAGGCCTGCATCGTCACCAGCGGATCAGTGGCGACGATGGCCTGTGCATCGGCCAGGCTGGCCACATTGCACAGCACGTAGGCGCCGCCACTGCCATCGGTGAATCCGCCGGTCAGCTGCAGCTGGCCCTGCGCGCGCAGCGCATCGAGGAAATCCAGGTGCGGCTGCACGGCGGCGGCGTTGAAATCGGGCCGGCGCATGGCCAGCACCAGGTAGACGGTGCCCGCCATCAGGCCAGCGCCTGCCAGCGCGTGCGCAGTTCGTCCAGGCGCAGGTCGGCGGCCGAACCGGGCGACACGCGTGCGGCCAGGCTGCCTTCCGGCGTGCGGCCCTGCCCTGCGCTGTCGGCACCGGCCGCGGCGGCCTTGTAGGCTTCACGGAACGGCACGCCCGCAACGGCGGCTTCGACGGCGACGTCGGTGGCGTACATGCCCGAATCAATGGCCGCGCGCAGCTTGTCGTCACGCCATTCCAGGTTGGCCAGCAGCGCCGGCAGCAGTTCCAGCGCGGCCAGGCCGCGGCCGAAACCGTGGAAGATGGCGCCCTTGGACGACTGCAGGTCGCGGTGGTAGCCCGAGGGCAGCGACAGCAGCTGCTCGATCTCGGTGCGCGCGGCGGCGACGCTGGCGTGGGTGGCACGCATCAGCTCGATCACGTCCGGGTTGCGCTTGTTGGGCATGATCGAGCTGCCGGTGGTGTACTGCGCCGGGAGGGCGACGAAGCCGAACTCGGCGCTGGTGAACAGCGACAGATCCCAGGCGATGCGGCGCAGGTCCAGGGTGGCGCCGCCCAGTGCTTCCAGCGCAGCCAGCTCGAACTTGCCACGCGACAGCTGCGCGTAGATCGGCGAGATCTGCATGCGCGCAAAGCCCAGCGCGGCCGTGGTGTGTTCGCGGTCCAGCGGCAGGTTCACGCCGTAACCGGCGGCAGTGCCCAGCGGGTTGGCATCGACCAGTGCGTGGGTGTCACGCGCACGCACGGCATTGTCGATGAAGGCTTCGGCCCAGCCGGCCCACCACATGCCCGCCGAGGACACCACGGCGCGCTGGATGTGGGTGTAGCCGGGAAGCGGCACGTCCTTCTCGGCCTGCGCACGGTCCAGCGCGACCTTGGCCACTTCGGCGCTGAGCTGGGCAACGCGCTGCAGCTTTTCCTTCAGCCACAGGCGGGTGGCGACCAGGATCTGGTCGTTGCGGCTGCGGCCGGTGTGGATCTTGCGGCCGGCATCGCCCAGGCGCTCGGTGAGGCGCGCTTCGATGGCCGAGTGACCATCCTCGTACTGCGTATCGAGCACGAAACGGCCTGCGCGGAAGTCCTGTGCCAGCACCTCCAGTTCGCGCAGCAGGCCTTCCAGCTCGTCGGCGCTGAGGATGCCGATGTGGTGCAGGCCCTGCGCGTGCGCGGCGCTGGCGGCGATGTCGTGCAGGAAGAATTCGCGATCGAGGATCACGTCATCGCCGGCGAGGAAGGTCTGGATCTGGGCGTCGACGGCGACGCCGGGCTTCTGCCAAAGAAGGTCTGCCATGGGGGGCTCCGGGAAGGCGGTGTCTGGGCGGTATCAGTGCGGGATCGACGTCAGTTCGTCGATGCCCAGCGCGAGGTTGAGGTTCTGCATGGCCTGGGTGGCGGCGCCCTTGAGCAGGTTGTCCAGGGTTGCCACGACCACGACCCGCTTGTTGCCCGGGGCCAGGGTGAAGCCACCCACCTGCGCGCCATGGCGGCCGGCGATGCGGCTGACCCACGGCGCTTCATCCACGATCTCCACCAGCGGCTCACCGGCGTAGGCCTGCTGGAAGCGCTCGACGATCTGCTCGCGGGTCTGCGCGCGGTTCAGCCACAGGTTGGCGGTGAGGGTGATGCCACGGAAATGCGGCGCCACGTGCGGCATGAACTCCACCGGCACGCCCAGCTGCGCCGACA
This sequence comes from Stenotrophomonas sp. S39, assembly GCF_016624665.1. Taxonomy (NCBI): domain Bacteria; kingdom Pseudomonadati; phylum Pseudomonadota; class Gammaproteobacteria; order Lysobacterales; family Lysobacteraceae; genus Stenotrophomonas; species Stenotrophomonas sp. S39. The sequence goes on from NZ_JACVTT010000118.1 coordinate 4,528, forward strand.
CTTCGCGTTCGTGCATGTGGTTGGTCAGCGCGTAGGGCATCAGGTTGTCGGCCAGCAGCTCGGGGTTGTTCTTGTCCGAGGGCGAGGTGCCGGCACCGGAGTAGCCGGACACGCCGAAGCACTGCGGCGGGCCGGCCAGCAGGTCCAGCAGCGGATGGATCGCCAGCTGCATGGCCGTGGCGTAGCAGCCCGGGTTGCTGATGTGCTTCTGGCCCTGGTAGCGGCCACGGGTCAGCTCCGGCAGGCCGTAGTACCACTGGCCGTCGAAGCGGTAGTCGGCCGACAGGTCGATGATGACGGTGTCCGGCTTGGCCGCCTGCAGGGCGGCCACGAAGGGGGCGGCCAGGCCATTGGGCAGGGCCAGGATCACCGCGTCCACGCCCTTGGCGGCCACGGCATCGGCGTCCAGGTTCTCGTAATGCAGCTCGCCGTGGTACTCCGGGTGATGATCGGCCAGGCGCTTGCCAGCGAGCTCGCGCGAAGACACGAATGCCAGCTGCAGGCGCGGGTGCGCGGCCACCAGCTTGATCAGCTCGGCGCCGGTGTGGCCGCGGGCACCGACAATGCCCAGGGTGAAAGTCGAATCGTTCATGCGTGATGGTCCAGGCGGTGCTGCAGGTGGCGCTTCACGCCCTGCCATTCCGCGTCGATGATGGAGAAGATGACGGTGTCGCGCGGCGTGCCGTCGGCATGCCGGGTGTAGTTGCGCAGCACGCCGTCCTGCTTGGCGCCCAGGCGGGCGATGGCGGCGCGCGAGGTGTGGTTGAACCAGCTGGTTTCCAGCACCACGCTGATGCAGCCCAGGGTTTCAAACGCGTGCTGCAACAGCAGCAGCTTCGCCTCGGTGTTGACCCCGGTGCGCTGCACGCGCGGGGCGTACCAGGTGTAGCCGAGGCTGAGCCGGGGCACGCCCGGCTCCAGCGCATAGAAGCGCGTGCTGCCGACGATGTCGCCGGCCGCATCGCGGATCACGAACGGCAGCACCTTGCCTTCGGCCTGCACGTCCAGCGCGGCCTGCACGTAGTGCCCTGCCTGCTCCGGCGACGGCACCTGGGTGTACCAGAGCTGGTCCAGGCCGCTGCCTTGCAATGCCGCCGCCAGGCCGGGCACGTGGTCACGCTGCAACGGCTCCAGCATCACGTGCTGGCCGCGCAGGGTGGGAACGGTGGTCCAGGCGTCGGCGTGGCTCATCGCACTCAGTCCTGCAGGCTCGGCGGGCGCGCCGCGCAGTGGTCCACATAGGTCTTGATGCGGTCGATGCCATCGGCGCCGAACCAGAACACCTTCCAGGTGTTCTGCTTGTAGCAGCCGTCGGACTCGGCGTAGTAGAAATGGTTGATCGGGTTGCCGTTGCGCGAGCGCCAGAACAGCTGCGGGGTTTCTTCCAGCATCACGTTCCAGACGGCACGCCCCAGGCCCTCACCCTGCGCATCGTCGAGCACGGCGAACTTGTCCAGGTACACGCCTTCGGCTTCGTCGGTGAGGATGACCGCGGTGCGGTAGTTCTCGCTGACATAGGCGCGCAGCAGCTTGGTCTTCTCGAAATAATCCGGCACCAGGGTGCGGCCGAAACTGGATTCGATCAGGCCCTTCAGGCGCGGCAGGTCCAGTTCGTCCCAGCCGGTGGCGCGCAGCACTTTCTCGCCCTTGCGCACCAGCGTGCCCGAGCCCTTGTGGGTGAACAGTTCCTTGGCCAGGTCAGCCGGGCGGGTGATCGACACCGACGATTCCAGCGGCAGGCGATCGAGCAGATCCTTGATCTGCTCGATCTTCACCTTCATGCCGCCGTGGATCCACGGCTGCGCGATCAGGTGGTCGTATTCGGTGGACAGGTTGATCGAATCGATCACGCTGCCCGACTCGTCCAGCAGGCCGCCGGTGCCGGTGAGGAAGATGATCTTGTACGGCTGCAGTTCCTGCACCAGCTCGTTGGCGGCAAAATCGGCGTTGACGTTGAGGATCTGCCCGCCAGCGGTCTCGCCCAGGCTGGTGATGACCGGGATCGAGCCGGCGCGCAGGCTGGCCTCGATCGGGGCCAGGTTGACCCGCTTCACTTCACCGACCAGGCCGTAGGTGTCCACGTCCAGGTATTCGGCTTCGAACACGCCGCCGGTGATGGATGTGGCGCGCGCGCCGTTCTGCTGCAGCGCCTCGACCAGGCGCAGGTTGGACTGCTGGAACACGCGGCGCACGATCGCCAGCGCTTCCGGCGACGTCACCCGCAGGCCGTTGACGGTCTGCTTGTCGATGCCGGCGGCCGACAGTTCGGCATCCAGCTGCGGGCCGGCGCCGTGCAGCACGATCGGGGTCAGGCCGACTTCCTGCAGGAACGACAGCGAGGAGGTCAGCGCTTCGAGATCGTCGCGCAGCACCGCGCCGCCGACCTTGACCACGGCGAAGCGCTTGGCGTCCAGCTGCGAGAAGCGCTTGAGGTACTGGCTGATCTCCTTCGCGCTGGCCATGCTGGAAAGCAGGCGCACGATGGTCTGGCGGGTCTGGCGGTGGGGCTGGAGGGCAGGAGACATTTCGGTTTCGTCAGAAGGTAGGTATCAGGCGCCGGCGGCGATGATGCGGTGCACGGCGTCGGTATAGCGCTGCAGCTGGTCCAGCGTCACGAACTCATCGGCGGTGTGGGCCTGGGCGATGTCACCCGGCCCGAACACCAGCGTGGTGTAACCACCGGCGGAGAACAGCGAGGCTTCGGTCCAGAAGTCCACGGCGTTGCCGATCGGCAGGTCCAGCGCATCGGCCACGTCGCGCGCCAGCAGGCGGCGGTGTTCCGCTTCGGCGATGTCACCGGCCGGCAGGCTGGGGCCACGGAAGGTTTCGGTGAACAGTGCGGCGTCCGGTTCGGCGAAACCGGCAAAGGTTGCCAGCAGCGCATCGATGTCCATCGACGGCAACGGGCGGAAGCCGAAACGCACTTCGGCCGCCGGGGCGATCATGTTGGCCTTGATGCCACCCTCGACCCGACCGATGTTGAAGCGCAGGCCGGTGAGGCCGCCGAAGCGCGCCGAGGCCAGCGATTCCACATGGTCCAGCGCGCGGTTGCCCCAGCGCATGGCCTGGTGCAATGCACTGGCGGCCGCATCCTGCTTGCCCGAGGCATGGCCGGCGCGGCCGGCAAACTGCATCAGCACCGAGCTGATGCCGCGGTGCGCCAGCACGGCCTCGCTCATGGTCGGCTCGGCCACCAGCACCGCTTCGTACGGCAGGCCACGGGCCAGGAACGCAGCGATGCAGCGCGGGTCGTTGGCTTCCTCGTCGCTGGAGAACAGGAACGCAGCATCGCCCTCGCTGGCGTTGGCCGCGGCCACCAGCGCCGCAGCGGCGCCCTTGATGTCACACACGCCCAGGCCGACCACGCGGTCGTCCAGGCGGCGCATCACGTGCGGGTCGGCACTCCAGTGCGGCGAATCGGGCACGGTATCCAGATGCACGTTGAACAGGTACTTCGGCGTGCCGCGCACGGCATACAGGCTGACCGCACCGGCGCCGTGGTCGATCACCTCGACGTTGAAGCCGGGCAGGTTTGCACGCAGGTAATCGAAGATGCCACCGGTGGTGATCGCACGCGGCGGGTTGCGGGTGTCGAAGGACACCAGGGCCTGCAGGTGATCGAGCGTCTGTTCAAGCATGAATCAACAATCCTGTGGGATTCCGCCGGGCATGGCCCGGCGCTACCGTGATGCGTCTGGTGGAGAGCCCCCTTCTTGTTGAAGGGGGCGCGCCAACGGCGCGGGGTTGAGGCGGAATGCGTGGTCAACCGCTCAGCGGTTGACCTGCGCGTAAAGCGTCGAGCTCATGCCGAACAGCTTGATGAAGCCTTCAGCCTCTTCCACGCCCCAGTCGGCCGACTGCGCGTAGGTGGCACCCTTGGTGTTGAGCAGGTGCGGCGACTTCACGGCCACCGCATCGACGCGGCCGCCACGGGTTTCCAGCACCACTTCACCATTGACCTTGGCCTGCGAGGACTTCAGGAAGGCCTCGATGTCGGTCTTCAGCGGGTCGTGGTAGAAGCCTTCGTACACCAGCTCCACCCACTTGCGCGCCACGTCCGGCTTGAATCGGTTCTGCTGCTTGGTCAGCACGGCGTCTTCCAGGGCGCGGTGCGCGGCCAGCAGCGAGACCAGGCCCGGTGCCTCGAACACGATGCGGCCCTTCAGGCCGATCACGGTATCGCCGGTGTAGACGCCGCGGCCGACACCGTACGGGGCAAACAGCTTGTTGAGCTGGGCCAGGATCTGGTCACCCGGCAGCGCATTGCCGTCCAGTTCGACGGCTTCGCCTTCGACGAACTTCAGGGTCACGGTCAGGGCCTGTTCCGGCCACTCGCTGCGCGGCGAGCACCAGCCACGCGCGCCTTCGCCCGGGGCTTCCCAGCGGTCGATCTCGCCGCCGGACATGGTCAGGCCCAGCAGGTTCTCGTTGATGGTGTAGGCCTGCTGCTTGGCGCGCACGCCGAAGCCGCGCTCTTCCAGGTACTTCTGCTCGTAGGCGCGGGTCTGGGTGTGTTCCTTCTGGATCTCGCGGATCGGCGCGATGATCTGGTAGTCGCCCAGCGCCTTCACGGCCAGGTCGAAACGGACCTGGTCGTTGCCCATGCCGGTGCAGCCGTGGGCGATGATGTTGGTGCCCAGTTCGGCGGCACGCTTCAGCGCGGCGTCGACGATCAGGTAGCGGTCGGAGACCAGCAGCGGGTACTGGCCCTGGTAGCCTTCGCCGGCCCACACGAACGGCTTGACGAAGCCTTCCCAGATGGCCGGGCCACCGTTGACGGTCTGGTGGCTGGCCACGCCCAGCTCGGCAGCGCGCTTCTCGATGAAATCGCGCTCCTCATCATCCACGCCGCCGGTGTCGGCGAACACGGTGTGCACGTTGTAGCCACGCTCCTGCAGGTACGGCACGCAGAAGCTGGTATCCAGGCCGCCGGAGAAGGCGAGAACGACGTCTTTGTTGCTCATGGGGATCAGGTCCACTTGGGGGATGGGAATTCGGTAGAGCCGACCGTTGGTCGGCTGGAATGTTGGATGCACCGCTGCGGGAGCAGCCGACCAACGGTCGGCTCTACCCTTTGTTTGACCTAGCGCCCGGCAACCGCCGCCATGATCGCCTTCTGCACGTGCAGTCGGTTCTCGGCTTCGTTGATGGCGATGCACTGCGGCGAATCCATCACGCCGTCGGTGGCCTTGACGTTGCGGCGCAGCGGCAGGCAGTGGCTGAACACGCCGTTGTTGGTCAGCGCCATCTTGCGTTCGTCGACGATGAAGTGCTTGAACTGGTCGCGGATCGGCTTTTCCGGTTCCCAGTTGCCGAAGAACGGCAGCGCGCCCCAGCTCTTGGCATACACGACGTCGGCGCCGGCGTAGGCGCTGTCGATGTCATGGCTGATCTTCAGCGAACCACCGCTTTCGGCCACGTTCTGCTCGGCCCAGCCCATGTAGCGGTCGTCGAGGATGTAGTCGGCGGTCGGGCACAGCAGGGTCACGTCCATGCCCATGCGGGTGGCGATGGTCAGCGCCGAGTTGGCCACGGCGGTGTTCAGCGGCTTGGGGTGGTAGGTCCAGGTCAGCACGTACTTCTTGCCGCGCAGATCCTGGGTGCCGAAGTGTTCCTGCAGCGCCATCACGTGGGCCAGTTCCTGGCACGGGTGGGTGATGGTCTCCATGTTGATGACCGGCACCGGCGAGTACTTGGCGAAGCTGTTGAGGACGATGTCCTGGCGGTCGTACGCCCAGTCCTGGAACTTGGGGAACGCACGCACGGCGATGATGTCGCAGTAGCGGCCCAGCACCTTGGCCACTTCCGCGATGTGCTCTTCCGTGTCGCCGTCCATCACCGTGCCGAGGTTGAACTCGATCGGCCACGCATCCTTGCCCGGCTGCAGCACCACCGCGTGGGCGCCGAGCTGGAACGCGCCCAGTTCGAAGCTGGTGCGGGTGCGCATGGACGGGTTGAAGAACACCAGCGCGATCGACTTGCCCTTGAGCTGGTCGCCGAGCTTGTTGCGCTTGAACAGCGCGGCCTGGGTCAGCAGCGCGTCAAGATCGCTGCGGCTCCAGTCCTGGGTGTTCAGGAAGTGCTTGGGGGACATCATCTTTCCTTGCGTGGCGGCGCCGGGGGTGCGGCGCGGTGGAAGGGAGAACAGGGAACAGGGTGGGACGAAAAAGTTTCAGATGAAGCTTTCGGAACATGCATTTTTGAAGCGCGGAAACGAAAAAACCCAGCCGGGAGGCTGGGTTTTCATCGGACGAACAGCAGAAAGCTCCGGTTACCCAGCGAGGATGTGGGGTTCCGGTCGACGGGCACGCGACGTCATGCCAGTGGCCTGGCGGGCGGCGCTGCTGTCGTGCTGGAAGTCGGTGAGCTTCATGGTCGATTATCTTTGCATGGGGGCGGGGTGGGCGCAAGACCCTACCCTGCCGGCAGCGCATGGCCCCGGCCGGTCAGGGGGAACTGGCCGCCGCCTGCTCCGGGCCCACCCAGGGGGTGATCGAGACCCGGATCTTCAACCGGTTGCCGGGGTCCTCCGGCAGCCGCGAACGGTATTTGGTGCCCTTGTAGACGTAGTCCACGTCATAGGCGATGGGCCGGCGGAACTCGCGGCCGACCGGCACGATCTTGCAGTCGCGGGTCAGCATGGGGCCATTGTTGGCCGGGGCCGGCGCCGGATTCTCGGCGACCACCTCCTGGGCGGCCTCCTCGTCGCTGTGCTTGAACATCGAGCGCACCGAGTCCCAGAAGCGACCGATCCGCCCCTTCTCCTCCACCGGCTCCTCGCCGGTCACGTTGACCGGGGCCAGGGTGCGGGTCGAGACCGGCTCGCAGTGCTCCTCGGTGCGGGTCGCGCGCAGGGTCTGGAAGACCGGCTCGACGTTCAGCACCTGGGCGTAGTCGAACTTCACGTTCTCCACGATCACCACCCGGTTGCGCGGCTCGGCCTCCTGGGCCTGGGCCACGACCGGCGCCGCCGACAGGCAGGCCAGGGTCAGCAACGCGGTGGATTTCATTGGCGATGGAAGAAAGGACACGGCGATAGTGTAGGCAGTGACGACCGCGAGGGGCTGAACATTACCCGTCCGCGCAGCTCCTGCCCCCCCCGCGGGGGCCCCCCCCCCCCCCCCCCCCCCCCCCCCCCCCCCCC
>NZ_JACVTT010000119.1:0-11409 GCF_016624665.1 Stenotrophomonas sp. S39
CCTCTGCCAGACATCGCTATCCGACCCCGTGCCGACCAACGGTCGGCACCCACCACCATCAGCAGCAGTATCCATCAGCAGCAGGTTCCAACAGCTCGCAGAGAACTGTCGAAGGCGGGGTGGGTCCGGTTGAGGGGGCGTGAGCGCCATGGATGGCGCGACCGAGCTTACATGGACGTACTTGCAGCGTCCCCCTCAACCGGACCCACCCCGCCATCCCACGGATAGCCAGCTTCTGCCGTTGACGTTGATTGAAGCAGGTGCAGGGCTGCAAGCCCTGCCGAACACCCCTCCCCCTTACCTCCGGGGAGTGAGCTGCTCGAGCAGTTCCCAGGATTTGAGGCCCTTGGCCCCCAGGTGATGGGACAGCACCCGCCGCATCGGCAGCCGCAGGCTGGCCAGGTCTGCCGCATCCGGCTCGTCGTCCGCCGCCAGCGCCAACAGCGCCGAACCCGTCGCCGCCGCCTGGCGTTCACCGCCGCGCTCGCTCAGCAACCGTTGCGGCCCCTCCTGCGGGTCCAGCGCGTAACGTGCCGCCGGGTCCACCGGCTGGCCATCACTGGCCGTGTCCAGTTCGAATCCCAGCCCCAGCGCCGCCAGCAGCTCACGCTCGAAACGGCGCAGCGTCCACGCCAGCCCCGCCCCCACCGCCAGGCGCGCACGCGCCTCGCCATAGGCCAGGTACAGTTCCGGCAGCGGGTCCTGGCGGGGAGCCAGGCGCAGGGTCAGTTCACTCAGGTAGAAACCGGCCAGCATTGCCTGGCCGACCAGGCGCGGGGCCGCATCCAGCGCCTCGGCGCCGCGCAGCTGGGCCAGTTCACCACGCTGCAGGGCGCTGAAACGTATCCACTGCAGCGGCTGCAGGGCCGCACGCAGCACCTGGCCCTTGGCCGTGGACACGCCGCGTGCCAGCACGCCGATGCGGCCGTGCTGCGCGCTCAGTACCTCCACCAGCAGGCTGGTCTCACGGTAGGCCCGTGCATGCAGCACGAACCCGGTGTCGTCCTCGATCAGCATCGAAGCGACCGCCGCGGCTTATTCGTAGCCGAAGGCCTTCAGTGCGGCCTCGTCATCGGACCAGCCTTCACGCACGCGCACCCAGGTTTCCAGGAACACCTTGGCCCCGAACAGACGTTCCATCTGCAGGCGGGATTTGGCGCCGATCTCCTTCAGGCGGGCGCCGCCCTTGCCGATCACGATGGCCTTCTGGCCTTCGCGCTCGACCCAGATGACCGCGCCGATGCGCAGCAGGTTGCCGTCTTCGGTGAAACGCTCGATCTCCACCGTGGTGGCGTACGGCAGCTCTTCGCCAAGCTGGCGCATCAGCTGTTCACGCACCAGCTCGCCGGCCAGGAAGCGCTGGCTGCGGTCGGTGATCTCGTCTTCGCCGAACATCGGCGGCGCTTCCGGCAGCAGGGCCAGCACGTCGCGGACCAGGGCTTCCAGGCCGTTGCGCTTCTGCGCGGAAATCGGGTGCACGGCCGAGAAATCGCGGCCTTCGGTCACCTGCTGCAGGAACGGCAGCAGCGCGCCCTTGTCCTTCATGCGGTCGATCTTGTTGACCACCAGCACCACCGGGATGCCGGCATCGCGCAGCACGTTGAAGGCCAGGCTGTCTTCTTCGTCCCAGCGACCGGCTTCGATCACCAGCAGGCCGGCGTCGACGCCTTCCAGCGAGCCGCGCGCGGCACGGTTCATCACCCGGTTCATCGCCCGCTTCTGCACCTTGTGCAGGCCGGGGGTGTCGACCAGCACCAGCTGGCCTTCCGGATAGGTGGCGATGCCCAGCAGGCGATGGCGCGTGGTCTGCGGGCGGTTGGAGACGATGCTGACCTTGGCGCCGACCAGGGCATTGGTCAGGGTCGACTTGCCCACGTTCGGGCGGCCGATGACGGCCACGCTGCCGCAATGATGGGGAGTTTGTTCGCTCACTTGGAATCCAGTTGTTCTAGGACGGCAGCAGCCGCTTGTTGTTCGGCAAGCCGGCGCGAGGGGCCTTCGCCCTCGGTGCTGGCGGCAGGGTCCGCGACGTTGCAGCGTACCCGGAAGTGCTTGGCGTGGTCGTCACCGGATTCTGACACCAGTTCGTACTGCGGCAACGCCTTCTGTCGGGCCTGCAGCCATTCCTGCAGGCGGGTCTTGGGGTCTTTCTCGGGCCGGCCGGTGGCCGGCAGGGCCTCCATCGAGGCGGCAAACCAGGGCAGCACGACGGCCCGGCAGGCCTCGAAGCCGACATCCAGGTAGATCGCGGCCACGACCGCCTCCAGGGCGTCGGCCAGGATCGAGTCACGGCGGTGGCCGCCGGACTTCAGTTCACCCGGGCCCAGGGTCAGGCGTTCGCCCAGCTCGAGGGTGCGGGCGATCACCGCCAGGGCGCCTTCACGCACCAGCTCGGCGCGGGCGCGGGTCATGGCCCCCTCGTCGGCCTTGGGCCAGCGCTGGTACAGCGCCTCGGCGACCATCATGTTGACGATGCTGTCGCCGAGGAATTCCAGGCGCTCGTTATGCGGCGCACCGGCACTGCGATGGGTCAGCGCCTGCTTGAGCAGGGCTGGATCGCTGAAAACGTGACCGATCAGGTCACCACGTTGGATGAATTTACTGGGCACCGCTACGAACGAGGTCCTGGGATGATTCGAATTTGCCAACCACATCGAGGTTGCCCACCAGCGGCTGGCGCACTTCGTAGTTGACGTTGAGGGTCCAGCCGTTGTCACGACGGTTGAACTTGACGTTGGCCGGCTTCACGTTTTCCGAGTAGTTGATGTACAGGCGCCTGAAGAACAGATCCTGGATCTGCGCCGGGGCCATGGAGCCCACTTCCGGTTCCTTGGCCAGGCTCTTCATCGCCGAGCGCACGGCGTAGTACTCCTGGTACATCGGGAACAGCTTCATGCCGATGTAGAGGAAGAAACCCACCACGATCAGGACCACCAGAAAGGAGGTCAGGGTCATGCCGCGCTGCGTGTTCATCGTCTTCATTGCGTTCTCCCCAGATACGCGTGGATGTGAAGTCAGTTGATGCCCGAGCCGATGCGCGACGGCTGGAAGCCATCCTTGCAGAACCAGCCCTGGCAGTTCAGCCAGATCAGGAACGCGCGGCCGCGCAGGTTTTCTTCCGGCAGCAGGCCCCAGAAACGGCCGTCATCGCTGTTGTCGCGATTGTCGCCCATCACCAGGTACTTGCCCGCCGGCACGGTCCACTGTCCCTGGCCGCGAGGATAATCGGTCTCCAGCACGGTGTGGGTGCGGCCCGGCAGGTGCTCGACCAGCAGGTTGGCGCCCTCGCCCTGGCCCTTGTCGCCGGCGTAGATGCCCTTGTTGTCGTACTTCAGCGGCTCGCCATTGAGGATGACGCCGTCGCCTTCGAAGACCACGGTGTCACCCGGCACGCCGATGACGCGCTTGATGAAGTTCTCGCCCTTGGCCGGATCGTTGTCGCCGTGGCCGGGGAAGTGGAACACCACCACGTCACCCCGCGACGGCTCGCCCAGCGGGACGAACTTGGTGTTGGAGATCGGCAGGCGCAGGCCGTAGGAGAACTTGTTGACCAGGATGAAATCGCCGATCAGCAGGTTCGGCATCATCGAGCTGGACGGGATCTTGTACGGCTCGGCGATGAAGCTGCGCACGATCAGCACGACCACCAGCACCGGGAAGAACGCCCGCGAGTAGTCCACCAGCACCGGCTCGGTATCGAGCAGGCCCGCGCGCTGCGCCCGGCGCTTGGCCAGGTACAGCTTGTCGGCCAGCAGGATCAGGCCCGAGGCCAGGGTCAGTACGACCAGGAGGATCTCAAACAGTTTCATTCAGGGTCCTTTGCAACGTCACCGGACGAACGGCCCCGAAGGGCCGCTGCGGGCTTACTTGTTGTCCATCTGCAGCACGGCCAGGAAGGCTTCCTGCGGGATTTCCACGCGGCCGACCTGCTTCATGCGCTTCTTGCCTTCCTTCTGCTTTTCCAGAAGCTTCTTCTTGCGCGAAACGTCGCCACCATAGCACTTGGCCAGCACGTTCTTGCGCATGGCCTTGACCGTGGTGCGGGCGATGATCTGCGAGCCGACGGCGGCCTGGATGGCCACGTCGAACTGCTGGCGCGGGATCAGGTCCTTCATCTTCTCGCACAGCTCGCGGCCGCGGCGGTCGGCATGGCTGCGGTGCACGATCAGCGACAGCGCATCGACCTTGTCACCATTGATCAGCACATCCACGCGCACGAACGGGCCGGCATCGAAGCGCACGAAGTGGTAGTCCAGCGAGGCGTAGCCACGGCTGACCGACTTCAGCTTGTCGAAGAAGTCCAGCACCACTTCGGCCATCGGCAGCTCGTAGCTGATCTGCACCTGGCTGCCCAGGTAGTTGATGCCGAGCTGGCTGCCGCGCTTTTCTTCGCACAGCTTGATGATGTTGCCGATGTACTCCTCGGGGGTGAGCACGTTGGCGCGGATGATCGGCTCGCGGATCTCTTCGACATGGTTGACCGGCGGCAGCTTGGCCGGGTTGTCCATGTTGACGATGGTGCCGTCGGTCTTCAGGACTTCATAGATCACCGTCGGCGCGGTGCTGATCAGGTCCAGGTTGTATTCGCGCTCCAGGCGCTCCTGCACGATTTCCATGTGCAGCATGCCGAGGAAGCCGCAGCGGAAGCCGAAGCCCATCGCCTCGGAGCTTTCCGGCTCGAAGCGCAGCGCGGCGTCGTTCAGGCGCAGCTTGTCCAGTGCCTCGCGCAGGTCCGGGTAGTCCTCGGCGTCGACCGGGAACAGGCCGGCGAACACGCGCGGCTGCATCTCCTGGAAGCCCGGCAGCGGCTTGGCAGCCGGATCGGCGGCCAGGGTCAGCGTATCGCCGACCGGCGCACCGTGGACGTCCTTGATGCTGGCGGTGACCCAGCCCACTTCACCGGCACGCAGCGCCGGCAGCACCTTGCGCTTGGGCGTGAACACGCCGACGTTGTCGACCTGGTGGGTGCGGCCGGTGGACATCACCTGCAGCTTGTCGCCGGCCTTGATCTGGCCCTGCATGACACGCACCAGCGACACCACGCCGAGGTAGTTGTCGAACCAGGAGTCGATGATCAGCGCCTGCAGCTTGTCGGTATCGCGCGGCACCGGGGCCGGGATGCGATGGACGATGGCTTCCAGCACGTCCTGCACGTTCAGGCCGGTCTTGGCGCTGACCGGCACGGCGTCGGCGGCGTCGATGCCGATGACGGCCTCGATCTCGGCCTTCGCGCGCTCGATGTCGGCGGTGGGCAGGTCGATCTTGTTGATCACCGGCACCACTTCCAGGCCCTGCTCGACGGCGGTGTAGCAGTTGGCCACCGACTGCGCTTCCACGCCCTGGGCGGCATCGACCACCAGCAGCGCGCCTTCGCAGGCGGCCAGCGAGCGGCTGACTTCATAGGAGAAGTCGACGTGGCCGGGGGTGTCGATGAAGTTCAGGTGGTAGGTCTGGCCGTCCTTCGCTACATACGGCAGCGAGACCGACTGGGCCTTGATGGTGATGCCACGCTCGCGCTCGATCGGGTTCGAATCGAGCACCTGCGCTTCCATCTCGCGGGCCTGCAGGCCGCCGCAAAGCTGGATGATGCGGTCGGCAAGCGTGGACTTGCCGTGGTCGACGTGGGCAATGATGGAGAAGTTGCGGATGTTCCGCATCGAATCAGAAGACATAGGTGGCGGCGGCGCGCGGCGTCGTCAGGGTAACGGTCGATTATCGCATGCCCGGGCCTCTGCCGCGAAAGCAGCCTGATCGGACCGGGCCCGGAATGGCCAAAGCCCCGCCGGGGCGGGGCTTCGGGGGAGTACCAGGGCCGCCCGGGGGCAGCCGTGAAGGCCTTACTGGCCGGCCTTGACCGCCACGAAGGCGCTGTTGCCGCTGCTGGCACGGACCAGCAGCAGGACCACGTCGCCCTTCTTGTAGCCGGACAGCGCGCGGTTCAGCGCATCGACACTGCCGACCGGGGTATTGCCGACGCGCAGGACGACCATGCCCGGGGCCAGGCCGGCGTCGCGGGCGCCTTCGCCCTTGACCCCGGTGATGCGCACGCCCTCGCCCGATTCCAGGCCCAGCTGCTTGCGCTGCACCGCGTTCAGCTCGGTCACGTCCAGGCCCAGCAGGGCGTTGGCACCGGACTGCGGCGCGGCGTCGGCATTGGCTGCGGACGGGCCGCGGGCATTGTCCTGGCCGTCATCGGTCAGGGCGGTCAGGGTGGCGCTGAGCTCACGCGGCTTGCCATCGCGGTATACGACCAGGGTGACCTTGCTGCCCGGGGCCATGGCGCCGATCAGCGGCGGCAGGTCGGACCAGGTGTTGACCGTGCTGCCATTGACCGAGCGGATGACATCGCCCAGCTGCACGCCCGCCTTGGCCGCGGCACTGCCGGGGACGATCTGGTTGACCAGCGCGCCACGGCTGTCCGGCAGGCCCAGGCCCTGCGCCTTCAGCGAATCGATCGGCTCGACCACCGCGCCCAGCTGGCCACGGGTGACCTTGCCGCTCTTCTTGATCTGCTCGACCGCGCTCATCGCCAGGTCGATCGGGATCGCGAAGCTGATGCCCATGTAGCCGCCAGAGGCGGAGAAGATCTGCGAATTGATGCCGACCACTTCGCCGCGGGTGTTCAGCAGCGGGCCACCGGAGTTGCCCTGGTTGATCGCCACGTCGGTCTGGATGAAGGGCACATAGCGCTGGTCCGGGCCGCCGGTGCTGCGGCCGACGGCACTGACCACGCCGGCGGTGACCGAATGGTCAAGGCCGAACGGCGAGCCGATCGCGACAACCCACTGGCCCGGCTTGAGGGTGTTCGAATCGCCCACGCGCACGGTCGGCAGGTTTTTGCCGTCGATCTTCAGCAGGGCCACGTCGTACTGCTGGTCGCTGCCGACCACCTTGGCGGTGAACTCGCGGCTGTCGCCCAGCTTCACCTTCACTTCGCTGGCGTCGGCCACCACGTGGTAGTTGGTCAGCACGTAGCCGTCGGGCGAGATGATGAAGCCCGAGCCCATGCCACGCCCCTTGATGCTGGGACCGCCATCCTGGCCGCCCGGCCCATGCCCCGGCATCGGGAAATCAGGGCCGAAGAAGCGGCGGAAGAACTCAGGCATGTCGTCGTCGCCCATCGGGCCGCGCGAGGCCTGGCGGTTGTTGCGGACGATGGTGACATCGACGTTGACCACGCCGGGGCCGACCTGTTCGACCAGGTTGGTGAAATCAGGCAGGCCGCTGACCAGCGGCTGCGCCGGGGCACGCGGTGCGGCGGCGGCCGGCGCCGCCTGCGGCGCGGTCGGCGCGGCGGGCTGGGCACAGGCCACCAGCGGCAGGGTCAGGGCGAGCAGGCCCATGGCCTGCGTGCGGAGTCGGTGAGTCATCGGACGGCAACCTCCGGATCGGATGGAGAAGGGGAAGGAGGGCCCCGCCAGTGGCGGGGCATGGGCCCGCACGCGTCAGTCGCGCGGGCGCTGCGGCGCCGGCAGTTCTTCCTGCAGGCGCGGCTCGAACGGGTAGAACGCGGCGCCACCGGACGAGGTCGGGAAGCTGGCGTTGAGCGCGCCGCCCCCGGCCGGGGCCAGGCTGGACTTCGGCCACGGCCGGGCCTGCAGGCTGCCGACATCGCCGAAGGGCAGGTGGCGGGTGCTGCTGGCCGGCGCGCTGGGGCTCAGCGCCGGCTGCGCGGCGGCCACCGCACGCTGCGGCGCGTCGTCGCGCTGGGCCACGCGCGCGGCCTGCTGGCTGCGGGTGGCGCTGGCGCGGCGGGCATCCTGGCGGCGGGCGGCCATCGCCACGGCCGGGGCGGCGGCCACGGCCATCGCAGCGGCGTCGGCCGAGGCTTCGGTCACGGCGGACGGGCCCGGCGCAGGCGCCAGTTCGGCCCGGCTGGCCACCACCTGCGGCGGCAGGGGCTCGCCAGGGCCGGCATCCTTCAGCTTCTCGCCCCCCATGAACAGGGCCACGGCGGCCACCGAGGCGGCCAATGCGGCACCACCGCCCCAGGCACGCCAACCGGTGCGGCGCACCTGGCGGCGCGGCTCGGCCTGCGGTGCCGGTTCGGCGGCGATGGCGGCGGCCACGGCGGCGCTGAAACCGGCCGGGGCCAGCAGCGATGCCTGGCCACGCATCACGTCGCCGAGCAGCTGCCAGCGTTCCTGGCTGCCGGACAGTTCCGGATCGTGTTCCATGCGGCGCAGCAGGAAGCGCGCCTCATCGGCACCGAGCTCGCCATCGACCAGGGCCGACAGCTGTTCGCGGTGGCGCTGGTCCAGGCGCTGGCCGGCGGGGGATTGGTGGTTCTGCGATTCGTTCAGGGGACTGTGGGTCATACGCGGCTCTTCTCACGGGTGGCGCTGCCGATGTCCAGCAGCGGCCGGAGTTCGGTGTCGATCGCCTCGCGCGCCCGGAAGATCCGGGACCGCACGGTGCCGATCGGGCACCCCATCTTCTGCGCGATTTCCTCGTAACTCAGGCCTTCCACCTCGCGCAGGGTGATCGCCGACCGGAGTTCTTCCGGCAGCGCGTTGACGGCCTTCATCACCGTCTGTTCCAGCTCCTGGCGCATCAACTCGCGTTCGGGCGTGCCGGTGTCGCGCAGGCGTGTTCCGGTATCGAACTGCTCGGCGTCGCCGACGTCGATGTCATCGGTCGGCGGGCGTCGATTGTGTGAAGCCAGGTAGTTTTTGGCGGTGTTCACGGCGATCCGATGCAACCAGGTGGAGAACTGGGCATCGCCACGGAAACTTCCGATCGCGCGGTAGGCGCGGATGAAAGTGTCCTGGGCGACGTCCTGACATTCGCTCCAGTCGGCGATGTAGCGACCGACCAGACCGACGACCCGGTGCTGGTACTTGCGTACCAGGACATCGAAGGCCGCGCTCTCGCCGCGCTGCACGCGCCGGACCAGTTCCAGATCCAGCTCCTGTGGTGTTTCAACATCGGCCATGAGGGGCCGCACTCCTGTCAGCCCAACCGACGTCGGGCAATGAGACTGCCAATCCCGGGAAAAGTTCAGTCGCCGATCACCTGGCGCCGCACCAGCTTTTAACCACCGTTCCGCTAGCGTCCCGGTCCGGGGCCATGGATCCGGGGTCGCCACCCCCAGCTATAGGGATTTGACGCGGGGGAAACAACCTCTGGATCATAGCCGCTTCTCCATACACAACCGGATGGAACGTCCATGCTCTCAGGCTTCGATGGTCTCCGCTTCAGCCACTGGCACCCCGAGATCCGCGATGACGGCGTGGTCGTGCTGTCACTGGATCGTCAGGACAGCAATGTCAACGCAATGTCGCAGGACGTGCTGCTGGAGCTGGGCGACCTGCTCGAGCGCATCGCCCTGGACCCGCCCAAGGGCGTGGTCATCCAGTCGCTGAAGAAGGCCGGCTTCATCGCCGGGGCGGACCTGAAGGAGTTCCAGGAGTTCGACCGCCGCGGCACCGTGAACGACGCGATCCGCCGCGGCCAGTCCACCTACCAGAAGCTGGCCGAGCTGCCCTGCCCCACCGTGGCGGCCATCCACGGCCACTGCCTGGGCGGCGGCACCGAGCTGGCGCTGGCCTGCCGCTACCGCGTGGCCTCCAATGACAGCAGCACCCGCATCGGCCTGCCGGAGACCCAGCTGGGCATCTTCCCGGGCTGGGGCGGCAGCGCGCGCCTGCCGCAGCTGGTGGGCGCGCCTGCGGCCATGGACATGATGCTGACCGGCCGCACCCTGTCGGCCTCGGCCGCCCGTGGCATCGGCCTGGTGGACAAGGTGGTGGCGCCGGCGGTGGTGCTCGATACCGCCGTGGCCCTGGCCCTGTCCGGCACCACCCGCCCGTTCAAGCAGCGCGCCACCGCCTGGGCCACCAACACCTGGCTGGCACGCAAGCTGCTGGCCCCGCAGATGGTCAAGCAGGTCGCCCGCAAGGCCAAGAAGGACCAGTACCCGGCACCGTACGCGCTGATCAGCACCTGGCAGCGCACCGCCGGCAAGCCGGTGCAGGCGCGCCTGGACGCCGAGCGCCGCGCGGTGGTGAAGCTGGCCAGCACGCCGACCGCGCGCAACCTGATCCGCATCTTCTTCCTGACCGAGCGCCTGAAGGCCCTGGGCAGCGGTGATGCCGGCATCCGCCACGTGCACGTGGTCGGCGCCGGCGTGATGGGTGGCGACATTGCCGCCTGGGCCGCCTACAAGGGCTTCGAGGTGACGCTGCAGGACCGTGAGCAGCGCTTCATCGACCCGGCCATGGAACGCGCGCAGGCGCTGTTCGCCAAGAAGGTGCGCGACGAGAGCAAGCGCCCGGCGGTGGCCGCACGCCTGCGTGCCGACCTGGAGGGCAACGGCGTGGCCGAGGCTGATCTGGTCATCGAAGCGATCATCGAGAACCCGGAGGCCAAGCGTGCGCTGTACCAGACGCTGGAACCGAAGATGAAGCTGGACGCGCTGCTGACCACCAACACCTCCTCGATTCCGCTGGTGGAACTGCGCGACCACATCCAGCGCCCGGCGCAGTTCGCCGGCCTGCACTATTTCAACCCGGTGGCGCAGATGCCGCTGGTGGAAATCATCCACCACGACGGCATGGCGCCGGAAACCGAGCGCCGCCTGGCCGCGTTCTGCAAGGCGCTGGGCAAGTTCCCGGTGCCGGTGGCCGGCAGCCCGGGCTTCCTGGTCAACCGCGTGCTGTTCCCGTACATGCTGGAAGCGGCCACCGCGTATGCCGAAGGCATTCCGGGCCCGGTGATCGACAAGGCGGCGGTGAAGTTCGGCATGCCGATGGGCCCGATCGAGCTGATCGATACGGTGGGCCTGGACGTGGCCGCCGGCGTGGGCAAGGAGCTGGCGCCGTTCCTGGGCCTGCAGATTCCGGCAGCGCTGCAGACGGTGGATCCGGCCAAGCGCGGCAAGAAGGATGGCCAGGGCATCTACACCTGGGAGAACGGCCGGGCGAAGAAGCCGGACGTGGCGCGCGACTACCAGGCCCCGGCGGACCTGGAAGACCGCCTGATCCTGCCGCTGCTGAACGAAGCGGTAGCCTGCCTGCACGAAGGTGTGGTGGCCGACGCGGACCTGCTGGATGCGGGTGTGATCTTCGGCACCGGTTTCGCCCCGTTCCGCGGCGGCCCGATCCAGCACATCCGCGCGGTGGGTGCCGATGCGATCGTCGAGCGGCTGAAGGCGCTGCAGCAGCGCCACGGCGACCGTTTCGCCCCGCGCCCGGGCTGGGACAACCCCGTCCTGCGCGAACCGGTGGTGTGAGTGTGTCGGCCGGGCCTGCGGCCCGGCACCCGCTCAATCAACGGCGACAGCCAGAGCAACAGCAGAAGCCAGGGCCAAAGCGGCTCTGGCTTTTCTGTTTGTTGGGCGGGGCGGTATGGGCTTGGTGGTGGGTGCCGACCGTTGGTCGGCACATCTGTCAGATATCGAATGAACTC
>NZ_JACVTT010000011.1:0-67182 GCF_016624665.1 Stenotrophomonas sp. S39
GACCCCGATCACGACAGCCGAGCGTGGGCTCGGCTCTACAGAAGCTGCCGGCCAATCAACCGCGCTGGCGCACGGCCTCGAACAGGCTGACGCCCGCGGCGACGGAGACGTTCAGGCTCTCGATCTCGCCCGGCATCGGGATCTTGACCAGGCCATCGCAGTTCTCGCGGGTCAGGCGGCGCAGGCCATCGGCTTCACCGCCCAGCACCAGCGCGATGTTGCCCTTCAGGTCCAGCTGGTACAGCGAAGCGGTGGCCTCACCGGCCAGGCCGTAGATCCAGACGCCCTGCTTCTGCAGGTCCTTCAGGCAGCGCGACAGGTTGGTCACCGCGACCACCGGGATGAGGTCGGCGGCGCCGGCCGAGGTCTTGCGCACAGTCGCATTGACCGTGGCCGACTTGTCCTTGGGAATGATCACGGCGGTGGCACCGGCCGCGGCGGCCGAGCGCAGGCAGGCGCCCAAATTGTGCGGGTCCTGCACCTCGTCCAGCACCAGCAGCAGGGCCTTGCCCTCGGCGGCGGTGACCAGGCCTTCCAGCTCGTTCTCGCTGTAGGTGCGGGCGGCGGCATAGCGCGCGGCCACGCCCTGGTGGCGCACCGAGCCGCCGACACCGTCCAGCGCCTGGCTGTTGACCTTGCGCACGTCGATGCCCTTGCGGCGGGCGTTTTCCTCGATTTCGACCAGGCGCGGGTTCTTCGCACCGGCCTCGACCAGCACTTCGCGCACGTTGTCAGCGTCGTTCTCGATGGAGGAGGCGACGGCGTTGACGCCGACGATCCACTGGCTGTTCTTGCTCATGCGGGGGCCGAACCGGAAAGGGGGTGGCTATGGTAGAGCATCGGCGGCGGCCGCGCTTCAAGGCAGCCGAGCATGGGCTCGGCTCTACAAAAACCTCAACGGCTGCGCGCCGGCCAATGCGGGGTGTCGTGGTCGGGGTGCTGGTGGGACACGACCGTGGCCAGGAACTCCAGGGCCTCCACATCCTCCTCGGTACGGCTGCCAGGCAGCTGGCCCAGGCCGTCCACGAACGGCAGCTTGCGCTCCAGGCCGTACTGCCGGGTGGGCGGCAGGCGCTCGGGTTCGTCGAAGGCACCCGCAGCCACGGCCATGCCGTCCGGGGCCTCGTAGGTCAGCGGGGTACCGCAGTCGCCGCAGAAACCGCGCCTGACCACGTTGGAGGACTGGAAATAGCGCGGCTGGCCACGGGTCCAGCTGAACTGCACGCCGCGCACCGAAACCAGGGGCGCGTAATACCCGCCGAAGGCCTTCTGGCACATCCGGCAGTGGCAGATCGAGCTGTCGGTGAGGGCGCCACGCGCCTCGAAGCGGATGGCGCCGCACTGGCAGCCGCCGTGGTATTCGGGTTGGCCTTGCATAGTGCTTTCCTCCGAAACGTCGTGCCAACCAACGGTTGGCACCTACCGGGTGAGAATCTGCCAACCAACGGTTGGCACCTACCGGGTGAGGAATCTGCCAACCAACGGTTGGCACCTACCGGGTGAGGAATCTGCCAACCAAGGTTGGCACCTACCGGATGAGGAATCTGCCAACCAGCGGTTGGCACCTACCTACCGGATGAGGTGGGTGCCGACCGTTGGTCGGCACGCCTTTCAATACTGCTTCTTTTCACGCTTGGCCGGCTTGCCCCGTTCCGACAGCGGCGGCAGGCCATCGCCCTCGTCCTCGCCCTTGTGCTCGACCAGGCGGAAGTCGATCTTGCGCTCTTCCATGCTGGCCTTCAGCACCAGGATGCGCACGCGGTCGCCCAGCCGGTAGCTGCCGCCGCGGCGTTCGCCGGTCAGCGTCTTCCGGGTGGCGTCGAACTTGTAATAGTCCTGCGGCAACTGGGTCACGTGGACCAGGCCCTGCACCTTGGAATCATCCAGCTCCACGAACAGGCCGAAGCTGGTCACGCCGCTGATCACGCCGTCGAACTGGCCACCGACATGCTTCTCCATCCATGCCGCGCGGTAGCGCTCGTCGACCTCGCGCTCGGCCTCGTCGGCACGACGCTCGCGCTCGGAACACTGCAGCGCCAGCGCAGCCATCTCGCGGGCGTTGTAGGTGAACTTGTCCAGCGGCTTGCCGGACAGCGCGTGCTTGATCGCACGGTGTACCAGCAGGTCGGGATAACGACGGATCGGCGAGGTGAAGTGCGCGTACGCCTCCAGCGCCAGGCCGAAGTGACCGTGGTTGTCCGGGCTGTAGACCGCCAGGCTCTGGCTGCGCAGCAGCACCGATTCCAGCAGCGTGGCGTCGGGACGGTCGCGGATCTTCTTCAGCAGCTTGGTGTAGTCGCCCGGGCGCACCTTCGACCACGGCGGCAGGCTCAGCTTGAATTCCTTGAGGAATTCCAGCAGGTCGGCGAACTTGGTCTCCGGCGGCTTCTCGTGTACGCGGTACGGGGCCGGCACGTGGCGCGACAGCAGGTACTTGGCCGCCTCCACGTTGGCCGCGATCATGCATTCCTCGATCAGCTTGTGCGCATCGTTGCGCACCAGCATGCCGGCCTGGGTCACTTCACCACGGTTGTCCAGCACGAAGCGTACTTCGCTGCTTTCAAACTCGATGGCGCCGCGCTTGGCACGCGCCTTGGACAGCACCTTGTACAGCTGGTGCAGGCGCTGCACCTGCGGCAGCAGCCCGCCCATCCACGCCTTGGTATCGGCATCGTCCTCGCCCACCGCCTTCCACACCTGGGTGTAGGTCAGGCGCGCGTGCGAGTTCATCACTGCTTCGTAGAAGCGCGAATGGGTGACCACGCCATCACGGTCGATCTGCATGTCACAGACAAAGCACATGCGGTCGACCTTGGGCATCAGCGAGCAGATGCCGTTGGACAGGGTCTCCGGCAGCATCGGCACCACGAAGCCCGGGAAGTACACCGACGTGGCGCGCTTCTGCGCTTCCTCGTCCAGCGGCGTGCCCGGGCGCACGTAGTTGGAGACATCGGCAATGGCCACCACCAGGCGGAAGCCATCGGCATTCGGTTCGCAGTACACCGCGTCATCGAAGTCCTTGGCATCCTCGCCGTCGATGGTCACCAGCGGCGTGCTGCGCAGGTCGACGCGGTCGCCGATCATCGCCGGCTCGACCACCATCGGCACCGAGGCGGCCTCGTCCAGCACCTCCTGCGGGAACTCGAACGGCAGTTCGTGGCCGTGGATGGCGGTCTCCACCACCAGCGACGCCGTCAGCTTGTCGCCAAGCACGGCGATGATGCGGCCGATCGGCGGGCGGCGGCTGTCCGGTGCCTGGGTCAGTTCGCAGACCACCAGCTGGCCATCGCGCGCGCCACCGGTCTGGTCCGGCGGCACCTGCACGTTGCGCTGGATGCGCTTGTCATCGGGCACCACGTAATTGATGCCCATTTCAATGCTGAAGCGACCGATCAGGCGGGTCATGCCGCGCTCGAGCACGCGGGCGATGCTGCCTTCGCGGCGGCCACGGTGGTCGATGCCGGTCACGCGGGCCAGCACCTTGTCGCCGTGCATCACCTTGCGCATTTCATAAGGCGGCAGGAACAGATCGTCGCCACCCTCGACCGGGCGCAGGAAGCCGAACCCTTCCGGGTTGGCGATCACCACGCCGGTGACGAGGTTCAAGGTCTGGATCGGCGCGAAGCCGCCGCGGCGGTTCTGCACCAACTGGCCGTCACGGACCATCGCGCCCAGCCGGCGCGACAGCGCCTCGGCACGGTCGGCCGCGGTCAGGCCCAGGCGCGCGCCCAGTTCCTCGGCGGTCTGCGGCCCTTCGCAGCGTTCCAGCAGGGCCAGAATGGCCTCGCGGCTGGCGATGGGCTGTTCGTACTTCTCGGCTTCGCGCGCGGCATAGGGATCGTCGATCACCTTGCCGGTGGGCGGCAGCTTGCGGCCCGGGGCCGGGCCCGGTGCGGCGGCATCCGTGCCGCGGCCCTTGCGGCCGCGCGGCGGTGCACCGCCTTCATTCAATTCGGGGAACCAGCCCGGCAACGGCTTGCCCGGCTTGGTGGTGCGGGCTGCGCCCGCCTTGGCGCCCTTGGTCGGGGCCTGGCTGCGGGACTTGCTCCCGCCCTTGCTTGGTTTTTTGGTAGTCATCGCCCTACATGGTAGCCGTTGCGGGCGTGCAGAGCGGGTCAGAGGCGGCTTTGGAAGCACCGCGTGAAATATTTGTTGGAAGTCGTTGACAGCCTGCGGATTCATCTTCACAATTGCGCCTCTGGAACGCCCAGGTGGCGGAATTGGTAGACGCACTAGTTTCAGGTACTAGCGGGTAAAACCGTGGAGGTTCGAGTCCTCTCCTGGGCACCAACGAAAAAACTCCTCGCTTCGGCGGGGATTTTTTTTGCCTGTCATCCGGCAACAGGGTCGGATCCCTTTCCACAGGAAAGGGCTCTGACCCCAAGCGAGTGGGATGGGGTCAGAGCCCGTTCCGCACGCGAAACGGGATCCGACCCCGGATCCAAGATTGTTTTCGAGAAGTGTTGACACCCCGGTAACAACACCCCATAATCTCGCTCCTCGACGCCCAGGTGGCGGAATTGGTAGACGCACTAGCTTCAGGTGCTAGCGGGGGCAACTTCGTGGAGGTTCGAGTCCTCTCCTGGGCACCATGTCGAGAAAGAAAACAACCCGCGCAAGCGGGTTTTTTCTTGCCTGCGATTTGAGCCTTTGTAGCGTCGAGCTTGCTCGACTGATCCTCACAGCAGTCGAGCAAGCTCGACTCTACAAACGCCGGGCGCGGACGCCCTCAGAACAACGGCCGCAGCACCAGCTCCAGCCCGAGCAGCAGCAGGAACCCAAGGAAGCACGCGCGGAATACCCGTGCACTGATGCGCTGCCGGATCACCTGCCCCAGCCACATCCCCAGCAATGCCGGCAGCACCGCCAACGCACTCAGCCCCAGCTGCTGCACGCCAAAGGCACCGTGGATCACCAAGCCGGTGGTCAACGAAATGGTCGACACGGTGAACGCCAGGCCCAGCGCCTGCACCAGCTCCTCGCGCTGCATGCCCAGCGACTGCAGGTACGGCACCGCCGGCATCACGAACACACCGGTGGCGCCGGTCACCACGCCGGATATTGCACCCACCAGCGGCCCCAGCCAGCGCTCGCGCCGCTGCGGTACGCGGAACACCGGTGCCAGCAGCGCGTACAGCGCGTACACCACCAGCGCCACGCCCAGTGCAACGCGCGACCAGGTGCGATCCACCCGCACCAGCAGCGCGGCCGAACCCAGCGTCACCACCACCACCGCCAGCATCATCGGCCACAGCCGCCGCACGGTATGCCCCAGCGAAGGACCGGACAGCAGCTGCCAGGCATTGGTGACGAAGGTGGGAATGAACAGCATCGACGCCGCCGCCACCGGTGACAGCGCGCCACCGAGCAACCCCATCGCCACCGTCGGCAGGCCCATGCCGGTCACGCCCTTGACGACGCCGGCCAGCACGAACACCACCACCAGCAACCCATAGAAGTACAAAGTCTCGTTCATGCCGCCATTGGAGCGGGCGCCGTGCGGGCGCACAATGCGGTCTTCCCGCCCCTGCCTTCGGACCAGCCGAAGGCAGCCCCGACCGGAGCACCCCCCATGCGGATGGACATCGCCGATCTGCGCCTGTTCCTGGCCGTGGCTGACGCCGGCAGCATCACCGCCGGCGCCGCCCAGGCCAATCTTGCACTGGGCTCGGCCAGCGAGCGCCTGCGCGCGATCGAGGCGGACGCCGGTACCGCACTGCTCAACCGGCATCCACGCGGCGTCAGCCTGACCGAGGCCGGCGCGGCCCTCGCCCACCACGCGCGGCTGATCCTGCAGCAGCAGGCGCAGCTGCGCGGCGAGATGGAAGCCTTCGCCCAGGGTGCGCGCGGCACCCTGCACCTGTATGCCAACACCGCGGCACTGACCAACTACCTGCCCTCACGGCTTGCGCCCTGGCTGGCACAGCGCCCGCGCCTGCACGTGGAGCTGCACGAACGCACCAGCACCGAGGTCGTGCGCGCGCTCAGCGCCGGCCAGGCCGAAGCGGGCATCATCAGCGACGCGGTACCTGCCGAGGGCCTGCAACGGCACGTCGTGTCCGAAGATCCGCTGGTGATGCTGCTGCCTGCCGACCACCGCTTCGCTGCCCGGCGCTCGCTCGACTTCGTCGACGTGCTGGGCGAAACCTTCGTCGCACTCGCCGATGGCAACGCGCTGCAGACCTATGTGGAAGAACTCGCGGGCGAGGCAGGCCGACGCCTGGACGTGCGCATCCGCATGAAGACCTTCGAAGGCCTGTGCACGATGGTGGGCCACGGCATCGGCGTCGGCATCGTGCCGCGCACGATCGCGCGGCTGCATCGGCGCAGCACGCAGACGGTGTGCGTGCCACTTGCAGATGCGTGGGCGCAGCGCCGCCTGTGCGCCTGCTTCGCGGATTGGACGCGCCTGTCGCCGGCGATGCGCAGCCTGCTGCAACACCTCGGCGTACCGCCGCAGAAAAAAGCGTGAAATGTTGTTGACACATCCTCAGTCGTTCCCCATAATTCGTCTCCTGAGTCGCCCAGGTGGCGGAATTGGTAGACGCACTAGCTTCAGGTGCTAGCGGGGGCAACTTCGTGGAGGTTCGAGTCCTCTCCTGGGCACCATGACTCAGCAAATGATCAAACCCGCGAAAGCGGGTTTTTTCATGTCCGGCGTTCGGGCATACCCACGCAACGCGTGCATGTATCGCGATGGCGCCACAAACAAAAACCCCGCCTTCCGGCGGGGTTTTGTTTTTCATCTACACCGATCGATCAATGCCCGCCGGCGGAGGCCGCGCCTGCGCCTGCACCGAACGGCGGCTTGGCCAGCCACAGGAACGCGATGATCGCCAGGAACGTCCAGCCCAGCAGGTAGAAGATGTCGTTGAACGCCATCTGCGATGCCTGGTGGTTGATCATGTTGTTGAGCACCGCCGCGCCATGCTGCAGGTCACCCTGCCCCATCGCGGCCACCTGGTCCTGCATGCCCGGCTGGTAGGCCGAGATGTGTTCGGTCAGGTCGGCGTGATGCACCTGGGTACGACGTGCCCACAGCCAGGTGGTCAGCGATGCCGCGAAACTGCCGCCCAGCGTACGCAGGAACGTGGCCAGGCCCGAACCTGCGGCGATCTCGCGGCCGTCCAGATCCGACAGCAGGATCTGCAGCACCGGCATGAAGAACAGCGCCACGCCAATACCCATGATCAGCTGCACGCCGGCCACGTGCGCGTAGTCCACCTGCAGGTTGAAGTCCGAGCGCATGAAGCTGGTGAAGGACAGGAACACGAAGGCGAACGAGGCGATCATGCGCATGTCGAAGCGCGAGGCATACTTGCCCACGAACGGCGTCATGATCACCGGCAGGATGCCGATCGGCGCCGTCGCCAGGCCCGCCCAGATGGCGGTGTAGCCCATGTCACGCTGCAGCCACTGCGGGATCAGCAGCGACACGCTGAAGAACGCCGCATAGGCCACCACCATCGCCAGCGTACCGGCGCGGAAGTTGCGGTGGCGGAACAGCTTCAGGTCGACGATGGGATCCTTGTCGGTCAGTTCCCAGATCAGGAACACCGTCAGCGCCACCACCGCCACGCAGGCCAGCACCACGATCTTCATCGAGGAGAACCAGTCTTCGTCGTTGCCCAGGTCGAGCACCAGCTGCAGCGCGCCCACGCCGATCACCAGGGTGATCAGGCCGACGTAGTCCATCTTCGGCTTTTCAATCTGCTCCGGGCGCCCCTTCAGCTGGTTGCCCACCACCAGCGCGGCGAAGATGCCCAGCGGCACGTTGATCAGGAAGATCCATTCCCAGCTGTAGTTGTCGGTGATCCAACCACCGAGGATGGGCCCGCAGATCGGCGCCACCACGGTGATCATCGCCAGCAGCGCCAGCGCCTGCCCACGTTTCTCGCGTGGGTAGATCGACACCAGCAGCGACTGGGTGATCGGGTACATCGGCCCGGCCACGAAGCCCTGCAGTGCACGCGACAGCACCAGCATGCCCATGCTCTGGGCCAGGCCACACAGCAGCGAGGTGATGACGAAGGCCAGGGTGGCCCAGATGAACAGCTTGCGCTCGCCGAAGCGACGGCTGAGCCAGCCGGTCAGCGGCAGCGCGATGGCCGTGCTGACCGCGAACGAGGTGATGACCCAGGTCGCCTGCTGCGAACTGGCGCCGAGGTTGCCGGCGATGGTCGGCAGCGAGACGTTGGCGATGGTGGTGTCGAGCACCTGCATGAACGAGGCCATCGCCAGGCCGACGGTGCACAGGGCCACGCTGGGCGGCAGGAACCCGGAGGCCGCACCCGGCGCCGCCGGTGCGCCCGGAGTGCCGGGCGCCGCTGGAGCTTGTGCGGACATGTCGACCTCAGCCCGCGTTGGCCTGCTGCGGCAGGTTGCCTTCGATGATCGTGTGGATCACCTCATCGGCATCATGCAGCTGCTTGGCATACACATCGGTGTCGAACACCGTGCCCTTGGCGGCGGCGGTCGGCAGCACTTCGCCCTTCTGGTCGCGCAGGCTCACTTCAGCCTTCATCGACAGGCCGATGCGCAGCGGGTGTTCGGCCAGCTGCTTGGCATCGATGGCGATGCGCACCGGCACGCGCTGCACGATCTTGATCCAGTTGCCGCTGGCGTTCTGCGCCGGCAGCAGCGAGAACGCCGAACCGGTGCCCAGGCCCAGGCTTTCGATGCGGCCCTTGTACTTCACGTCACCGGCGTACAGGTCCGACTTCAGCTCCACTTCCTGGCCCAGGCGCATGTGGCGCAGCTGGGTTTCCTTGAAGTTGGCTTCCACCCACATCTGCTCGGTCGGCACCACGGCCATCAGGGCATTGCCCGGCTGCACGCGCTGGCCGACCTGCACCGAACGACGGGCGACAAAACCGGTGACCGGCGCGACGATGCCGGCGCGGGCATTGTTCAGGAAGGCCTGGCGCAGCTGCGCAGCAGCGGCCAGCACGTCCGGCTGGGTGGCGATGACGGTGTCATCGACCAGCGCGCGGTTGCGCTCGACGGTCTCGCGCGAACCGGCCACGGCGGCTTCGGCTGCGGCCAGCTCGTCGCGGGCGTGGGCCAGTTCTTCGTTGGAAATGGCGCCGGTGGCGGCCAGGTCCTTGCGGCGGGCGAAATCTTCGCGCACGCGCTTCAGGCTGACCTGGCGGGCGTTCAGGTCCGCCTGCGCGCCCTCCACGCTGCGGTAAAGGCCGCGGGTCTGGCGCACGGTCTTGGCCAGGTTGGCTTCGGCCTGCTGCAGGGCGACGGAGGTGTCGGCCGGGTCCAGCTGCACCAGCAGCTGGCCGCGCTCGACGCGCATGCCGTCATCAACGTTGATGGCAACCACGGTGCCGGCCACCAGCGGGGTGATCTGCACCTGGTTGCCCTGCACGTAGGCATCGTCGGTTTCTTCGAACCAACGGCCGAACATGAAGTACCACAGCGCCAGTGCGGCAAGCAGCAGCACGACGATGACGAACAGGCCGCGCAGCAGGTTGCCGCGGCGGTTGGAGGCGGCCGGGGCCGCGGTGTCTTGGGTCTGGCTCATGGCGTGGGTCTTCAGGAATGCGAGGAATCGGAATGGGAGGCGATCGGTGCGGCGTCGGCGTCACTGGGCTGGAAACCACCGCCCAATGCCTTGCTCAGGCGCACCGAGGTCTGCACCTGCTGCGACTGCAGGCCGGCCAGCTGCTGCTGCGACTGCAGCAGGATGGACTGCGCGCTGAGCACGTCCAGGTAGCTGCCGATGCCGGCACGGTAGCGCTGCTGGGCCAGGCCGAAGGCGGCGCGGGAGGTATCCACCGCCTGCTGCTGTGCCTGCGCCTGCTGGGCCAGCGAACGCACCGCGTTGACCTGGTCGGCCACGTCGCGCAGCGCGTCCAGCACGGCCTGGTTGTAGTTGGCCACCGCCAGGTCGTACTGCGCGTCGGTGTTGTCCAGGTTGGCGCGCAGCTTGCCGCCTTCGAAGATCGGCAGGCTCAGGGCCGGGCCGATGTAGGCGAAGGTGGAGCTGCTCTTCAGCAGGTCGCCCACGTTCGGGGCGACCACGCCGGCCAGCGCGGTCAGGTTGAAGCTCGGGTAGAACTTCGTCTTGGCGACCTTGATCTGCTTCTCGGCAGCTTCCACGCGCCAGCGCGCGGCGACGATGTCCGGGCGACGGCCCAGCAGTTCGCTGGGCAGCACGCCCGGCAGCTGCAGGGCCAGCGGGTTCAGCGCCTGCGGGCGTTCGATCGACAGGCCGCGGTCCGGGCCCTTGCCGACCAGCGCGGCCAGCGCGGTGCGGGCGGCGTCGATGCGCTGCTGCGCGGCCAGCAGCTGCTGCTGCGCGGCCGGCACGCGGGCTTCGGCCTGGCGCACCTGCAGGTCGCTGTCGATGCCGGCGCTGCGGCGCTGGCGGGTCAGTTCCAGCGACTTCTGCGAACGCGCCAGTTCTTCCTCGGCCACGTCGTTGAGCTGCCAGGCATAGGCCAGCTCGGCGTAGGCCTGGGCAATGCCGGTGGACAGGTTCAGGCGCGCGGCCTGGGCGTCCACGGTGGCGGCATGGGCGCCATCGACGGCAGCTTCCCAGGCGGCGCGCTTGCCGCCCCACAGGTCGATGCCGTAGCTGAAATCGAAGGCGACCTGGCTGCTGCCGCCATAGCGGCCGCCCAGTTCGTCACCCAGCATGGATTCGGGCAGGCGCAGGCCGGTGTAGCCGCCGGACACGGACAGGCTGGGCAGGCGGTCGGCACGCGCCGTACCCACCTGCGACTGCGCCTGGCGCAGGCGCGCATCGGCCGCGTCCAGGCTGGGGTGGCCGGCCAGGCCTTCGCTGATGAGGGCGTCGAGCTGGGCGTCGCCCAGTGCCTTCCACCAGTCCTGGGCCGGGAAGCCGGTGGCGCTCAGGTCGCTGTCGGCCAGGGTGCGCTCGCTGTGCAGGCTGTCCACGTCGAGCACGTGGCCCTGCGGGTTCAGGCCGCGGCTGCTGGCGCAGGCGGCCAGGGCCAGGGCCAGCGCTGAAACCAGCAGCGCGCGCCCGGACCGGCGGAGAGTGGAATGCGGGATCGGGTTCATGGGGTCGTCAGGGAATCGCGGATTCGGGTCAGGAGGGACAACAGCAGCGTGCGTTCGTCGGCGGACAGGTCGCGCAGGGCGAAATCCATCACCGCGTCGCCGCGCTTCTGCAGCCGCGCCCACAGGGCACGGCCTTCATCGGTCAGAACGATCTGCAGGGCCCGCCGGTCCTGGCTGTGCGGCTCGCGGCGCACGCATCCCAAGGCTTCCAGCTTGTCCAGCAGGCGGGTCACCGCGCTGGGCACCTGGTCGATGGCCTGGGCCAGTTCGTTGGCGGTGCACGGGGCCATGCGGGCCAGCAGCTTCAGGCCGATGTAATGGGTGAAGCCGATGCCGAGGTCTTCTTCGGCCATGGAGGCATCGAGCTGGCGGACCAGGCCGTCGCGCACCTGGCGCAGCAGCAGGCCGAAGCTGGGGGGGTTGGAGGACGGACAGATCATGGGGGAGCATTTTCTTCCAAAAAAAATATTTCTCAATGGAAATATTCGATCTGGCATCGAATGCTGTGTTGCAGCAACGGGCTCGATCAGTGAAGGCGCTACCTTAATGGCGCCCGGAACTGGCCCGGTAGTACAATCCAGCCAATGAATGTCACATTCCAGCCACCCCCGCCGGTCGTGACGGCAGGTGAACCGGGCCCTCCCACCCTTCTCCGCGAGGTGGCGATGGACTGGTTCGAGCGCAACGATGGCCCGCCGGTCATCGGTTTCCGGTTCGACAGCCCACAGGGCCTGGCCCGTGAAGTGGACTGGCACCACCACGCCCGCGCCCAGCTGATCTACGTCGAACGCGGCCTGCTGACCACCCGCACCTCGCACGGCACCTGGTCGCTGGCACCGGGTTCGGCCGGCTGGATGCCGCCGCTGGAACCGCATACGGTCAGCCTGGACGGGCCGATGCGCGGCTGGGGCATGGCCCTGGCGGCGCCGGCCTGCGCCGGGTTGCCCTCCGATCCCTGCGTACTGGGCCTGTCCAAGCTGGCCCAGGCGGTGGCCGAACGCATCTGCGAATGGCCGCTGGACTACGTCCTCAGCGACGACCGCGAGCACATCCTCAGCGTCATGCGCGATGAGATCCGCACCGCGCCGCGCCAGCGCATGCACCTGCCGATGCCGCGCGACCGCCGCCTGCTGAAGATCGCCTCGCAACTGCTGGCCGAGCCGTCCGACGAGCGCAGCCTGGCCGAATGGGCGCACTGGGCCGGACTGTCGCCGCGCAGCCTGACCCGCCACTTCCGCGACGAGACCACCCTCAGCTTCGCCCAGTGGCGGCAGCAGGCCCGGCTGGCCGAGGCGCTGCGCCAGCTCAGCGAGGGCCGCAGCGTGGCCGACATCGCCCACGCGCTGGGCTTCAGCAGCGCCAGCGCCTTCGTCACCGTGTTCCGCCGCCACTTCGGCCTGCCGCCCGGGCGCTACCTGGCGCGGGTCGGCCATGGCCTCGAACCGGGGCTGGATCCGGCGCGTGGCTTGGCATCCCCCGCCGCATCCGGATAATCAGTGCATTGAGAGCGCCGACCGCCGTCTTCGCCTCCCGACATAGGTAACAACGCCGCATGACCGAACCTGCCCGCCCCGTATTCCACGGTTTCGAACAACTGCCGCTGCGCGAGTACGCCGAACGCGCCTACCTCGACTATTCGATGTACGTGGTGCTCGACCGTGCCCTGCCGTTCATCGGCGACGGCCTGAAGCCGGTGCAGCGCCGCATCATCTATTCGATGAGCGAGCTGGGCCTGAATGCCGCGTCCAAGCCGAAGAAGTCCGCGCGCACCGTCGGTGACGTGATCGGTAAATACCACCCGCATGGCGACAGCGCGTGCTACGAGGCGCTGGTGCTGATGGCACAGCCGTTCTCCTACCGCTACCCGCTGATCGAGGGCCAGGGCAACTTCGGCTCCAGCGACGACCCGAAGTCGTTCGCGGCAATGCGCTACACCGAATCCAAGCTGACCCCGATCGCCGAAGTGCTGCTGGGCGAACTGGCCCAGGGCACCACCGACTGGGCGCCGAACTTCGACGGCACCCTGCAGGAACCGACCTGGATGCCGGCGCGCCTGCCGCACCTGCTGCTGAACGGCACCACCGGCATCGCCGTGGGCATGGCCACCGACGTGCCGCCGCACAACCTCAACGAGATCGTCAGCGCGCTGCTGCACCTGCTGGACGATCCCGATGCCAGCGTGCGCGACCTGTGCGAGCACGTGAAGGGCCCGGACTACCCGTCGACCGCCGAGATCATCACGCCGGCCAACGACCTGCGCACGATGTACGAGACCGGCAACGGCAGCGTGCGTGCGCGTGCGACCTTCACCAAGGAAGCGAACAACGTGGTGGTCACCGCGCTGCCGTTCCAGGTGTCGCCGTCGAAGGTGATCGAGCAGATCGCCGCGCAGATGCGCGCCAAGAAGCTGCCGTGGCTGGAAGACATCCGCGATGAATCCGACCATGCCAACCCGGTGCGCGTGGTGCTGGTGCCGCGCTCCAACCGCGTCGATGCCGAGCAGCTGATGGGCCACCTGTTCGCGACCACGGACCTGGAACGCAGCTACCGCGTCAACCTCAACGTGATCGGGCTGGACGGCCGTCCGCAGGTGAAGAACCTGAAGATGCTGCTCAGCGAATGGCTGGCGTTCCGCAGCACCACCGTCACCCGCCGCCTGCAGCACCGCCTGCAGAAGGTCGAGCGCCGCCTGCACCTGTTGGAAGGCCTGCTGGTGGCCTTCCTCAACCTGGACGAGGTGATCCACATCATCCGTACCGAGGACGAACCGAAGGCGGCGCTGATCGCGCGCTTCGGCCTGTCCGAAGACCAGGCCGAGTACATCCTGGAAACCAAGCTGAAGCAGCTGGCCCGCCTGGAAGAGATGAAGATCCGCGGCGAGCAGGACGAGCTGGCCAAGGAGCGCGAGAAGATCCTCGGCATCCTCGACAGCAAGGCCAAGCTGAAGAAGCTGATCCGCGACGAACTGACCGCCGACGCCAAGAAGTTCGGCGACGCACGCCGTTCGCCGCTGGTGCAGCGCCAGGCCGCGCAGGCCATCGACGAGACCGAGCTGGTGCCCAGCGAGCCGATGACCGTCGTGCTGTCGGAGAAGGGCTGGATCCGCGCGGCCAAGGGCCACGACATCGATGCGTCCACCCTGTCCTACCGCGATGGCGATGCCCTGCAGGGTTCGGTGCGCGCGCGCAGCACCCAGCAGGTCGCCTTCCTGGACAGCGAAGGCCGCGCCTACTCGACGCCGGTGCACACCCTGCCCTCGGCACGTGGCAATGGTGAACCGCTGACCGGCCGCTTCTCGCCGGCACCGGGCACCAGTTTCGTCACCCTGGCCAGCGCCGAGCCGGATGCCCGCTTCGTGCTGGCCTCCAGCCACGGCTACGGCTTCGTCACCCGCTTCGAGAACCTGATCGGCCGCAACAAGGCCGGCAAGGCGATGCTGAACCTGTCGTCCGGTTCCTCGGTGCTGACCCCGTCGGCCGTGGCCAACGTGGCCACCGACCGCATCGTGGCGGTGACCAGCTCGGGCAACCTGCTGGCGATCGCCGCCAACGACCTGCCAGAACTGGACAAGGGCAAGGGCAACAAGATCATCGAGATCCCCAAGGCCAAGCTCGCCACCGAGCGGGTGGTGGCGATCGTGGCGATCAGCCCGGGCCAGACCCTGCAGGTGCGCAGCGGCCAGCGCACGATGGGCCTGAAGTTCAACGAGCTCGACGCCTACCTCGGCGCCCGCGCCACCCGTGGCCACCTGCTGCCGCGCGGCTGGCAGAAGGTGGAAGGATTGTCGGTGGAATGACCGGTAGTGCCGGCCGCTGGCCGGCAACTGCTGCCGGAAATCCAGACACGAAAAAGCCGGGGATTCCCCGGCTTTTTCGTTTGTCGGCTGGCGGGCGGTGGAGCAGCTGGCGGGCGAAGGCTGGCTGGCGGTGCTCCGGTGCTGGCGGGCGACGTTGCTTTGTGCGCCTGGTATTCCGCCCTTGGTAGAGCCGACTGTTAGTCGGCTGCTCTCCGAAAAGCGGCCGACTAACAGTCGGCCCTACCGGGTCGGTGTGGGCGCCGGCTCAGTGCGCCGGGGCGCCGTTGCCGTCGATCTTGCTCAGCTGGTACAGCTCCAGGCCGATGCGCTTGATCAGGCCCAGCTGCTGCTCCAGCCACCAGGCGTGGTCTTCCTCGGTGTCCTTCAACTGCGCCAGCAGCATGTCGCGGCTCACGTAGTCGCCCTTCTCCTCGCACAGCTTCATGCCGGCGGCGAGATTGTTCCGAACGGCGTATTCAGTATCGAGATCCTTCTGCAGCATCTCTTCCACGGTCTTGCCCGGCTCGGTGGCATGCGGGCGCATGTCCGGGTCGCCGCCCAGGAACAGGATGCGGCGCAGCAGCGCGTCGGCGTGCTGGGTTTCTTCTTCCATCTCGTGGTTCAGGCGTTCGTACAGCGCGAACAGGCCCTGGTCCTCGTAGCGGCGGGAATGGATGAAGTACTGGTCACGGGCAGCAAGCTCGCCGCGCAGCAGTTCCTTCAGGCAGGCGATGACGTCCGGGTTGCCTTTCATGGGGGTGCTCCTGTGGATCGATGCGGCATAGGGTGCCGCATTTCAAAATACGGTGATCTAATCGGAATCAGTCGCAGTTGCGCCTGCGGCTACAATCCCCCTCGAGTGCCGGAAGGACCTGCAATGCGACGTACCTGGCGTTGGATATTGGCAGTGCTCATCGCCATCGTGCTGGTCACCGCACTGGTCCTGTGGCTGCTGCTGCGCGGCAGCCTGGCCGAGCTGGAAGGCGAACAGGCCCTGCCCGGGCTGGCCGCACCGGTCAGCGTCGAGCGTGACGCGCTGGGCGTGGTCACCATCACCGCCGGCAGCCAGGCCGATGCCATGCGCGCGCTGGGCCACGTGCATGCGCAGGAACGCTATTTCGAAATGGACCTGATGCGCCGCAGTGCCGCAGGTGAACTGTCGGCGCTGTTCGGGCCTGTAGCCATCGACGCCGACAAGCGCATGCGCGTGCACCGGCTGCGCGCGCGCACCGAGGCGCACCTGGACGAGGCACTGGGCGACAACCCGCAGGCCGTGCGCGCCTACGTGGACGGTGTCAACGCAGGCCTGGCCGATCTGTCGGTGCGGCCCTGGGCTTACCTGCTGCTGCGGCAGTCGCCCGCGCCCTGGCAGGCCAGCGACAGCGTGCTGGCCGGGCTGGCCATGTATGCCGACCTGCAGGACCCGGACAACCAGAACGAACTGGCGCTGGCGCGCATCCGCGACGTGGTGCCGCCGGCCCTGCACGCACTGCTGGCCCATGATGGCAGCAGCTGGGACGCGCCGCTGCAGGGCGAGCCGCGCGGCGATGCACAGCTGCCCGATGCCGCGCAGCTGGACCTGCGCTCGCTGGCCGCCGCACCCGCGGCGCCTGCCGCCGAGGCCGATGCGGTCGGCAGCAACAACTTCGCCGTGGCCGGTGCGCTCACCGCCGATGGCCGCGCCATCATTGCCGACGACATGCACCTGGCCCTGCGCGCACCCAGCCTATGGTTCCGCGTACGCCTGCGCTACCCGGACCCGAAGGCACCCGGCGGCCAGGTCGACGTCAGTGGCTTCTCGCTGCCCGGCGTACCGGCGGTCATCGTGGGCAGCAACGGGCATGTCGCCTGGGGCTTCACCAACAGCTACATCGACACCGCCGACTTCCGCCGCGAACCGGCCAATGCGGCGGTGACGGTGCACGAAGAACGCATTGCGGTAGCAGGCCAGGGCGACGTCGTGTTGCCGGTGCGCGAAACCGCCTGGGGGCCGATCCTGCACACCCGTGCCGACGGTAGCGGCGACGCCCTGCGCTGGGTCGCCCACCTGCCCGGCGCGGTGCGCATGGATTTCGCGGACATGGCCCGCGCCGGCGATCTCGACCAGGCACTGGCAACGGCCGATCACGCGGGCATTCCCGCGCAGAACCTGGTGATCGGCGACCGCAGCGGGCGCATCGCCTGGCGGCTGGTCGGTGCGCGCCCCGACCGTGGCCCCGGCTGCGTGCCGCAGGGCTTCAACACCGCGCAGAACAGCGCGGACTGCGCGCCGTGGCCGATCCGCAGCGATGCCGCACCGGCCCTGGTCGATCCACCGGGGCAACGCCTGTGGACCGCCAACAGCCGCGTGGTCGACGATGCCACCCTGGCCGTGGTCGGCAATGCCGGCTATGACCTGGGCGCGCGCGGCCAGCAGATCCGCAACCTGCTGGCCACCCAGGACCGCTTCGACGAGCACGATCTGCTGGCGATCCAGCTGGACGACCGTGCAGTGTTCCTGCAGCGCTGGTGGGTGCTGCTGCAGCACACCGCCGAGCACAGCGACGACCCGTCATTGAAGCGCCTGGCTGCCGCCAGCGAACACTGGGACGTGCGCGCCTCGACCCATTCAACCAGCTACCGCATCGTGCGCGGTTTCCGCGGCGACGTGCTGGATGCCATCGAGAGCGCGCTGCTGGCACCTGCCAAAGCCCGGCTGGGCGACGACTACCTGCCGCCGCGGCTTGCGCAGCTGGAAGGCGTGGTCTGGCCGATGCTGGAACAGCGCCCGGCCAACCTGCTGCCGCCGGGCGTGGACAGCTGGGATGCGCTGCTGGCCAAGGCCGCGCACACCCTCGAAGCCGACCTTGAAAAGCAGGGGCCGCTGCAGCAGCGCACCTGGGGCGAGCGCAACGTCGCCGACATCTGCCACCCGGTCTCGCGTGCCCTGCCCGCCTTCACCCGCCGCTGGCTGTGCATGCCCGCCGATCAGCTGCCCGGTGACCGCGACATGCCGCGCGTGCAGGGGCCGAGCTTCGGCGCTTCGCAGCGCATGGTGGTCTCGCCGGGCCACGAAGCCGACGGCATCGTGCACATGCCCGGCGGCCAGAGTGGCCACCCGCTGTCGCCCTATTGGGGCGCCGGCCACGAAGACTGGGTGCATGGCCGCCCCACCCCGTTCCTGCCGGGCCAGGCGGAGCATGTGCTGAAGCTCGTCCCAGCAAGGTAGTGCCGGCCGCTGGCCGGCAACCCTGGCGCGAAGCCGAGCATAGGCTCAGAGGGTAGCGCCGGGCCATGCCCGGCGACGCACAATCCCGCCGCGCTGCGCGCTCGCCGGGCATGGCCCGGCGCTACCGGATCACGCCTTGCGGCGCTCGATCAGGTTCAACAGCGGGCCGGTCATCGCCGTGGTCACCAGGGCCATGATCACCAGCACCGCGAACAGGCGGTCGCCGAGCAGGCCCAGCTCATAGCCCAGGTTGAGCACGATCAGCTCCATCAGGCCACGGGTGTTCATCAACGCCCCCAGGCGCCAGGCCTCGCGATTCTCCATGCCGGTGCTGCGCGCGGCACTCCAGGTGCCCAGCAGCTTGCCAGCGGTTGCCACCACGATCACCACCGCGCACAGCAGCAGATCGCTGGTCTGCAACGCATCGGCGCGCATGCGCAGGCCGGTCATGGCGAAGAACAGCGGCAGCAGCAGGGTCGCGGCGAAGGGTTCGACCCTGGCCACCAGCAGGTCGCGCAGCTGCGTGTTGGAGGACACCGCCACGCCGGCAGCGAACGCGCCGAACAGCGCGTGGATGCCCAGCACCTCGGTGACCAGCGCACTGGCCAGCGACAGCAGCAGGATGCCCAGCAACCAGCGGCCCTCACGGCCCGGCGCGATCTGCTGGCGGGCAAACCACGGCTTGACCGCGCCCAGCATCAGCGCGATGAACAGCACCACGCAGACCAGGTTGATGCTGGCCGACAGCCAGCCGGTGGCCTGTGCAGCGGCGACGATCAGCGCCAGCATGCACCACGCCGTGGCATCGCCCAGCGCCGCACAGGCGATGGACGTCTGCCCCAGCGGCGTCTGCGTGATGCCGCGGTCGGCAAGGATGCGCAGCAGCACCGGGAAGGCGGTGATGCTCATGGAAATGCCGACGAACAGCGCGAATGCAGTGAAGCCGACGCCCTGCGGCCCATGTTCGGGATAGAGCCAGATGGCCAGCCCCACGCCCAGCACGAACGGCAGGGCGATGCCTGCATGGCTGACAGTGAAGGCGAATCTGCGACGGCCGCGCAGTGCGCCGAGGTCGAGTTCGGCACCGGCCACCAGCAGGAACATCAGCACGCCCAGCTGGCTGAGCATGCCCAGCGGCCCCAGCGATGCAGCCGGGAACAAGGCGCCGTGCAGCTGTGGCAGCAGGCTGCCCAGCACCAACGGGCCCATCATCAGGCCGGCCGCCATTTCGCCGATCACCGCCGGCTGGCCGAAATGCTTCAACAGGGCGCCCGCGCCCTTGGCCACCAGCAGCAGCACCAGCAGCTGCAGCAGGAACAGGCCCAGCGGCGAGGACAGGTGGTGGGCCCAGTCACTGCCGACCACGGCTTCGGCCTTGGCCGCAACCGACGGCACGCCCGGCCCGGCATAACGCGCAAGCGCCAGGCCGATCGCCAGCGGAACACCGGCCCAGGCCAAGTAACGCCACCCCCACTTCGTCGGCGGCACGCTGCCCCCGGTCTGTACGTCCATGAACATTCCCCAATGCGCAGGGGCCCGATGATACGTCCTTCTTCGCGCGCCCGCCGGGCCGTGCCCGGCGGAATCATCAGGCCAGGGCCTGCTCGTGGACGCCGGCGATGGCGCGGCCGGACGGGTCGGCGGCGGCGGCGAAGCTGGCATCCCAGGCGATGGCGGCCGGCGATGAACAGGCGATCGACTTGCCGCCCGGCACGGTTTCCGCCGCGGCACGGCTCGGGAAGAACTGCTCGAACAGGTGGCGGTAGTAGTACGCCTCCTTGGTCTGCGGCGGGTTGTGCGGGAAGCGCTTGTCAGCCGCCGCCAGCACGCGGTCGCTCACCTGCGCCTCGGCGTGCGCCTTCAGGCCATCGATCCAGCCGTAGCCGACGCCATCACTGAACTGCTCTTTCTGCCGCCACAGGATGCTGTCAGGCAGGTAGCCATCGAAGGCTTCGCGCAGCACCGCCTTTTCGATGCGGCGGCCACCGAAACCGGCGCCGACCATCTTGTGCGCGGCGTCGAAGCGCATCGCCACATCGAGGAACTCGCGGTCGAGGAACGGCACGCGCGGCTCCACGCCCCAGGCCATCATCGACTTGTTGGCGCGCAGGCAGTCGTAGTTGTGCAGGGCATCGAGCTTGCGCACCAGTTCCTGGTGGAATTCGCGCGCATCCGGCGCCTTGTGGAAGTACAGATAGCCACCGAAGATCTCGTCGCTGCCCTCGCCGGACAGCACCATCTTCACGCCCATCGCCTTGATCCGGCGCGCCAGCAGGAACATCGGCGTGGAGGCACGGATGGTGGTGACGTCGTAGGTCTCGATGTGGCGGATCACTTCCGGCAGCACGTCCAGGCCTTCCTCGAAGCTGTATTCGAAACCGTGGTGGACGGTGCCCAGCGCTTCGGCAGCGATGGCGGCAGCGGCCAGATCGGGAGAGCCCTTCAGCCCGATCGCGAAGGAATGCAGGCGCGGCCACCAGGCCTCGCTCTGGCCGCCATCCTCGATGCGGCGGCGTGCGTAACGCGCGGCCACGGCGGCCACCAGCGAGGAATCGAGGCCACCGGACAGCAGCACGCCGTAGGGCACGTCGCTCATCAACTGGCGCTCGACGGCCTGTTCGAACGCCTGGCGCAGTTCGGCCAGGTCGGCCTGGCGGCCTTCCACGTCGGCATAGTCGCGCCACGGCTGCTGGTAGTAGCGCACCAGTTCACCGCTGGCGCTGTCGTAGTAATGGCCCGGCGGGAACTGCGCGACGTCGGCGCAGGAATCGACCAGTGCCTTCATTTCCGAGGCCACGCGCAGGCGCCCCTGCGCATCGTGGCCCCAGTACAGCGGCACCACGCCGACCGGGTCGCGAGCGACCAGCACGCGGCCGGCATCGCGATCCCACAGGGCGAAGGCGAAGATGCCGTTGAGCTGTTCCAGCCACTGCGCCGGCGAGCCGCCCTGGCGGTACAGCGCGTTGATCACCTCGCAGTCCGAACCGGTCTGGAAGTCATACGCGGTGGTCAGCGCGGCCTTCAGGGCCTGGTGGTTGTAGATCTCGCCGTTGACCGCCAGGGCCAGCTGGCCGTCGGCCGACAGCAGCGGCTGCGAGCCGCCGGCCGGGTCGACGATGGCCAGGCGCTCGTGGACCAGCAGCGCGCCTTCGTCCAGGTACACGCCGCTCCAGTCCGGGCCGCGGTGGCGCTGGCGCTGCGACAGTTCCAGCGCGTGGCGGCGCAGGGCGGGAAGATCGTCACCGGCCTGCAGGCCGAAGATTCCGAAGATCGAACACATGGGTGGCGCTCCTGTTGTGGGGGATTACACGGCGGGAAGGTGTTCGACCGGCCAACCAGGCCCGGGAGGGCTGCACCCGGGCACAAAAAAACCCGCATCGGCCGATGCGGGTTTTCTGGTGTCCGGGCGTATTTTGCTGTCTATCTACCCAGGGCGCAGTCCCGCATCGGCCGCGCACGATTGTTCGTGCGCAGATTATTGCGGTTGGTATTGTTGACGGCGGTGGCCAGGCGGATCGACATGGCACTGACCGTAACGCGGTTTTTGGGGGCGTGCAACAGTTGCGTTGGCAACCACAGGAGCCGTGCCGACCAACGGTCGGCACCCACCAACTGCGGGGTTGCCACCGGCACCCACCTGGGCGGGATTGCGGGGTTACGCCAGCAGGCGCTCCACCAGCCGCTGGTACAGCCCCGGCAGGGCGTCCAGCTCGTCCACGCGCACGTTCTCGTCCACCTGGTGGATGCTGGCGTTGACCGGCCCCACTTCGATGCACTGCGCACCCAGCGGTGCGATGAAGCGGGCATCGGACGTGCCACCGCCGGTGCTCTCTTCCGGCGCACGGCCGATGTGCTCGGCCAGCACCGCACGCGCGGCCGCACGCAGCGGGCCTTCCGGGGTGTAGAACGGCTCGCCGCTGCGGTGCCACTTCAGCGCGTACTGCAGGCCATGCCGGTCCAGCAACGCGGTGATTTCCGCTTCCAGCTTCGGTGCATCCCAGTGCGGGTTGTAGCGGATGTTGAAATCCACCTCCAGTTCCCCGGGGATCACGTTGTTGGCGCCGGTGCCGGCGTGGATGTTGGAAATCTGCAGGCTGGTCGGCGGGAAGCTTTCATAGCCCTCGTCCCAGCGCCGCGCACTCAGCTCAGCCAGCGCGGGCGCCGCCTGGTGGATGGGATTGCGCGCCTTCTCCGGGTAGGCCACGTGGCCCTGCACGCCCTGCACGCGCAGCTTGGCCGACAGGCTGCCACGACGGCCGACGCGCAGCAGGTCGCCCAGCGTCGCCGTCGACGAGGGCTCGCCGGTGATGCACCAGTCGATGCGCTGGCCGCGCTCGGCAAACAGGTGCGCGACGTGGCGCACGCCGTCGATGGCATCGCCTTCCTCGTCGCTGGTGAGCAGCACGGCCAGCGTGCCGGCATGGTCCGGGTGGGCGGCAACAAACTGCTCGGCCGCGATGACGAAGGCTGCCACGCTGCCTTTCATGTCCGCGGCGCCGCGGCCGTACAGCACGCCGTCGCGGATCTCCGGGGTGAACGGATCG
This sequence comes from Stenotrophomonas sp. S39, assembly GCF_016624665.1. Lineage (NCBI taxonomy): Bacteria > Pseudomonadati > Pseudomonadota > Gammaproteobacteria > Lysobacterales > Lysobacteraceae > Stenotrophomonas > Stenotrophomonas sp. S39. Next base: position 22,586 of record NZ_JACVTT010000011.1, read on the forward strand.
CTCTGCCACGCCTCGCGCGGGCCCGGCGGCACCACGTCGGTGTGGCCGAGCAGCACCAGCACCGGCGCACCGCTGCCGTGGGTCGCCCACAGGTTGTCGACCTCGCCCAGGCGCAGGTGCTCGCACTGGAAGCCTGCCTGCTGCAGGCGCGCGGACAGCAGCGCCTGGCAGCCCGCATCATCCGGTGTTACCGACGGCCGCGCGATCAGCTCGCAGGCCAGGTCGAGGACGGCGCTCACGCGCCACCCACGCCGAAGCGGGCCTTGAAGCCGTTGTCACTGAAGCCTTGGCTGACCGTACCGTCGGCGGTCACCACCACAGGGCGCTTGATCAGCTGCGGGTACTCGCGCAGCAGCAGCTTCCACTCGGCATCCGAGTCGGCAGCCTTGCGGTTGTCCGGCAGCTGCCGCCACGTGGTGGAGGACTTGTTGACCATCGCGCCCAGGCCGCCCAGCTGCGCGGCCCACTCCAGCAGGGTCTCCGGGCTGGGCTTGTTGTCGCGGTAGTCGACGAAGGTGTAAGGCACGCCGAAGCGGTCCAGCCACTTGGTCGCCTTCTTGCAGGTATCGCAGTTCTTCAAACCGTAGACAGTGGTGCTCATGGCCATCTGTGATGCAGGAAAACAGGCAGCCAGAATCTCACAAGAGGCGCTCGGACACGACCCGGAACGGCACCGTCGGCAGGCGGAATGCCAGGCCTTCGGCCAGGTCCACGCCCATCGCCTGCAGCCGCGGGCAGTGCTGCCCGCCCTGCAGCTGCAGCGGTTGCAGCCGGGCGATATCCACCGGCAGATCGATGCGGGTAGTGGCCCAGCGCTGGTCGCAGGTGCGGGCGATGGCTTCGTCCTGGCAGACCAGGAAGCGCAGCAGGGCCGCGTGGCCACCACAGGCCGCCGCCCACGCCGGATGATTCCAGCCGTCGGCCGCGCACCACCGCAGGTGCAGGGCCGGGGCACTGCCCTGCCCGCCTTCGATCAGGGTGTGCCCACCGCCATCGGCGCGCACCCCATGCTCAAAGCGCGTGGACAGATGCGGCTGCATGGCATCGCTGAACGCGCGCGCGCCGGCCACGAAGGCCAGCTGGTCCATCACGTTGCGGTCGAACAGCACCACCGGCGTGCCCTGCGGGTCGTCGTCGCGGCGCAGGTACCAGCGCCAGTTGCTCTGCCGGGGCGAAGGCATCAACGCACGCAGCGGGCCGGCCGCACGCGGGCCGAAGTGGCCGTGGCGATAGCTGAGGATGGTGTACGGGGTACGCCCTTCATGCACGACGTAATGGTGGCCCGGGGGTGGCAGCGGCGCGTGCCGCACGTCCACCCACCAGCTGGCGTAGACCACGTCGCGCACATCGCTGGCCAGCGCGGGCATGGGCCAGCGCCGCGACAGCGCGCGGCGCAGCCGGGTCCACTGCGGGGCATGCAACAGGCGCGGCAGCATCCGCCCGAACGCAGTGTCGGACGGATGCCGGTAGATCGCGGACTGCGCCAGGTCTTCCAGCGCAGTCACCTTCAGTCGGCCAGGCCGCGCAGCAGGTCGTTGACGCTGGTCTTGCTGCGGGTCTTCGCATCGACCTGCTTGACGATCACCGCGCAGTACAGCGAATGGGTGCCGTCCTTGCTCGGCAGCGAGCCGGACACCACCACGCTGTACGGCGGGATGTAGCCGTAGGTGATCTCGCCGGTGGCGCGGTTGTAGATGCGGGTGCTCTGGCTGAGGAACACGCCCATGCCGATCACGCTGTGGTGGCCGACGACCACGCCTTCCACCACTTCCGAACGCGCACCGATGAAGCAGTGGTCTTCGATGATGGTCGGGCTGGCCTGCAGCGGCTCGAGCACGCCACCGATGCCGGCGCCGCCGGACAGGTGGCAGTGCTGGCCGATCTGCGCGCAGGAACCGACGGTGGCCCAGGTGTCGACCATGGTGCCTTCGCCCACGTAAGCGCCGATGTTGGTGAAGCTCGGCATCAGCACCACGTCCTTGCCGAAGTACGTGCCGCGGCGGGCGATCGCACCCGGCACCACGCGCACGCCACCACGGCGGAACTTCGCTTCGTCATAGCCGGCAAAGCGCGATTCGACCTTGTCCCAGAACGGCGCCGGGCGCGCGTCGACCACGGCCATGTCGTTGACGCGGAAATACAGCAGCACCGCCTTCTTCAACCACTCGTTGACCTTCCAGCCGCCGTGGCCGTCCGGCTCGGCGACACGGAATTCACCGGTTTCCAGGCCATCGATCACGCGGTTGACCAGCGGCCGGGTGGAACCTTCCAGCTCATGCAGGGTCAGCGTGGCGCGGCGCTCGAAGGCGCTCTCGATGCCGAACTTCAGTTCTTCCACGCCCGGCACCGGCGGCTTGCGCAGCGACTTGCGGGCGATGGTTTCGGCGCGGGCGACTTCGGTGCTCTTGGCCGGGGCCTTCTTCGCGACCGGCTTCTTCGCAGCGGCAGCCTTCTTCACCGGCGCCTTGGCCGGGGCGGCCTTCTTCGGTGCAGCAGTCTTTTTCGCCGCTGCGCTCTTGGCGGTCGCAGCAGTCTTCTTCACAGGCTTGGTGGCCATCAGGTGGGGTCTCCGGCGTTTCGATCAGGGTCCAGGCAGGCCAGCATCGCGTCATGCAGCTGCTGCCGGGCGGGTTCGGTCAGGGGGAGGTCGTGTTCGTCACTGATCACGAAGGTGTCTTCGGCGCGTTCGCCGAACGTGGCAATGCGCGCGTCATGCACGCGCAGGCCCTGGTTGCGCAGCACGAACGCCACGTCGGCCAGCAGGCCGGGGCGGTCGGGCGCGACCAGGGCAAAACGGGTTGCGCCGGGCTCATCGCGGAACTCGATGCGCGGGGCGAAACGGAAGTGGCGCAGCTGCCGTGGCACCACCCGCCGCGACGGGCGCAGGCGGGTCAGGTCGCCACTCAGCGCTTCGCGCAACGCAGCTTCCAGGTTGGCACTGCTGCCATCGGCGAAGGTATCGGCCGGGCTCACTTCGAAGGTATCGAAAATGGTGTCGGACGGACCGTCCAGCACGCGTGCGCGATGGATGCCGTAGCCCTTGCGGTCCAGGGTCATCACGATCGCCGCGAACAGGCCATCACGGTCCGGCGAGTGCACGAACACTTCCAGTGCCGGGTCGTCCACGCTGATCCGGCGCACCTTCACCAGGGTGTGGCCCTGCTTGATCGGCACCAGTGCCGAGGCCTGCCAGGCCAGCTGCTCCGGGCGCAGGCGCATGAACCCTTCGTCGGGCATCACCGCGAACTGGCGGTCGATGGTGGCATCGTCGTAGCCCTGCTCGCGCACCAGCGCGCGCACGCTGTCGCGCGCCTCGGCCACGCGCTCGGCGGGCGGCACCGGGTGTTCCAGGCCCTCGCGCAGCGCGCGCCGGGTGGCGAAGTACAGGTCGGCCAGCAGCCGGTCCTTCCACGCGTTCCACAGCTTGGGGCTGGTGCCGGCGATGTCGGCGCAGGTCAGCAGGTACAGGTAGTCGAGGCGATCACGGCTGCCGACCAGGGTGGCGAAGCGATGGATCACCACCGGATCGGCGATGTCCTGCTTCTGCGCAGTCACCGACATGCGCAGGTGCTGCTCCACCAGCCAGGCCACCAGCTCGGTATCGGTGCCGCTCAGTGCATGGGCGTGGCAGAACGCGCGCGCGTCCACCGCGCCCAGCTCGGAATGGTCGCCGCCGCGGCCCTTGGCGATGTCGTGGAACAGGCCCGCCAGCAGCAACAGCTCGGGCTTGCGCAGGCGCGGCCAGACTTCGTGGGCGATCGAGAAACGTTCATCGGCACGGCTGCTGGCGAACAGCCCGATGTTGCGCAGGACCATCAGCGTGTGCTGGTCGACCGTATAGACATGGAACAGGTCGAACTGCATGCGCCCGCTGACCTGGGCGAAGGCGGGAATCCACTGCCCGAGCACGCCCAGCCGCGCCATGCGCGAAAGCGTGTCGACCGGGCGCTGGCCACGCAGCAGGGCCATGAACTGCTCGCGTGCATTGGCGTCGGCGCGGTCGTAGGCCGGCAGCAGCGGCAGCGCCTCGGCCAGCGCGCGTGCGGTGAGCGAATGCAGGCCGCGCACCTGCGGGTTGTTGGCCCAGCCAGCGAACAGGGCGAAAACCTGGCCGACATCACCGCACGGCCACTCCGCATCGTTGGCGGCCAGGTAGCCACGCCGCAGCGAAAAGCCCACGGTGAGGAGTTCAGGCTGCGCCTCGCCGTCGAACTGTTCCTCGAACCGCTGCAGCAGGCGGTCGCTGATCCGGCGCACCACCAGGGCGGCGCGGTAGAACCCCTGCATCATCTTCTCGACGCCCAGGTTCTCGGCGTCGTCTTCGAAGCCCAGGCGCGCGGCCAGGGTCTTCTGGTAATCAAAGCGCAGGCGTTCTTCCGGGCGCCGCGCCACCAGGTGCAGGCCGAAACGCAGGCGTGCCAGCACCGCGCGCTCGCGCTTCAGCGCGGCGGCTTCATCGGCGCCCAGGTGGCCCAGCCCGACCAGTGCTTCCAGGTCACGCACGCCGAAGGCGCGCAGCGCCATCCAGCCCAGGGTGTTGAGATCGCGCAGGCCACCGGGGCCGTCCTTCAGGTCCGGCTCCAGGTTGTCGGCGGTATCGCCGAAGCGCTGGTGGCGGTTGCGCAGTTCTTCCAGCTTGGCCAGGAAAAACGTGCGCGCCGGCCACAGCTCGCGGTCATCGATGGCCCCGCGCAGCGCGCGCCGCGCGGCCTCGTCGGCCACGATCGGGCGCGCTTCGATCAGTGCGGTCAGCACGGTCTGGTCGGCGGCCGCCTCGCGGCACTGCGCCGCCGAACGCACGGCATGGCTGACCGCCAGGCCACAGTCCCACAGCAGCGCGAACAGGCGCGAAAGCCCGGCTTCATGGGCCAGCTGCGCCGGCGGATCGCCGAACACCAGCAGGTCGATGTCCGAGCGCGGGAACAGTTCGCCACGCCCGTAGCCACCCACCGCGAACACCGACAGGCCACTGCCGGCCGGCACGCAGCGCTGCCAGGCCAGCCGGATCAGGTGGTCGGCCGCGCGTGCGCGCAGCGCGATCAAGCGCTCGATGTTGTCGCCCTGGTCGAAGCGGCGGTACAGGCGCGCATCGGCCTGCTGCAGCGCCTGCCGTGCGGCAGACGCCCATTCGAGATCGTCGAGCGAATCGGCCGGCGCGTCCAGCAGTGAACCCGCCGGCAGCATCGTCAGGAGACCTGCGATTCGCCCGGCGACAGGGTCAGCACGTCCACGCCGGTCTCGGTGACCGCGATCATGTGCTCCCACTGCGCCGACAGCTTGCGGTCCTTGGTCACCACGGTCCAGCCATCCGGCAGCACCTTGTTGTAGCGGGTGCCCTCGTTGATCATCGGCTCGATGGTGAAGGTCATGCCCGGCTGCAGCACCAGGCCCTGGCCCGGGCGGCCGTAATGCACCACCTGCGGCTCATCGTGGTAGACCTTGCCGATGCCGTGGCCGCAGTACTCGCGCACCACGCTGAAACGCTCGCCTTCGGCATAGCTCTGGATGGCATGGCCGATGTCGCCCAGGGTGGCGCCCGGACGCACCGCGCGGATGCCGCGCCACATGGCTTCGTAGGTGGCTTCCACCAGGCGGCGGGCCATCACCGACGGCGTGCCGACGAAGTACATGCGGCTGGTGTCGCCGTGCCAGCCGTCCTTGATGACGGTGACGTCGATGTTGATGATGTCGCCATCCTTGAGCACCTTCCCTTCGCTGGGGATGCCGTGGCAGATGACATTGTTGACCGAGGTGCACACGCTCTTGGGGAAGCCGCGGTAGCCGACGTTGGCCGGCGTGGCGCCCTGCACGTTCACGATGTGGTCGTGGCAGATGCGGTCCAGCTCCTCGGTGGTGACACCGGGCTTGACGTGGGGGGTGACGATGTCGAGCACTTCGCTGGCCAGGCGGCCGGCGATGCGCATCGCCTCGATTTCCTGCGGGGTTTTCAGATTCACGCTCATGGCACCCATTATCGCCGATCCGGCCACAATCTGAACGAACGCCACCCAACTGGGCGCATCGACGATGCACGGATCCGGCAAGGAGCCCGGAAACGTGACCCGCCCCACGCTTTGTCAGACGTAATTATCACTAAATACAGACACTTACCCGCTCTAGGCTGAACAGGACCGTCGTCAACGCGGTGCAGAACGTGCCGCTCCGACCTGTCCAACAGACCCTCGGGTCAGGGAGGCTGTACATGCGATCTGCACTGCGTTCCCCCATCACCTGGGCCGCGGCCCTGCTGCTGGCCGGCCCCGCATCGGCGGCCGACACCACGACATTCAATGTCCTGCTGACCATCAACAAGGCCTGCACCATCACCGCTGCCGCCGCGACCAACGTCAACTTCGGCAACGCTGACGCCAGTTCGACCACGCCGCTCAATGCCCAGGGCACGCTGACCGCCCAGTGCAGCGTGACCACCCCCTACACGATCGCGCTCAATGCCGGCCTCAACGCGGGGACCGCGGCCGACGTGACCACACGGCGCATGCGCAACACCGATACCGGCGTGACCGCCAACAACTTCGTCGGCTACCAGCTGTACCAGGATGCTGGGCACAGCGTGGTCTGGGGCTCCACCACCGGCACCAACACCCAGGCAGGCACCGGCACGGGCGCCAACCAGGTCTACCAGGTCTACGGCCAGGTGGCCAACCCGAGCGTCAACAACGCCGCGCCGGGCGCCTACCAGGACACCATCACCGCCACGATCACCTATTGAGGTGGCGCTGATGGTGCTGCGTACCGACCGCTGGCTGCGAACGCTGGCGTGGGTTGCTTTGGCCCTGCCCGCGAGCCCTTGCCTGGCCGCCAGCCTGCAGGTATCCCCGACCCAGTTCGAGCTGCGGCCGGAGCAGAAGGCCGAGGCCCTGTGGATCAGCAACAGCGGCACCGAAACGGTGCAGGTGCAGGTGCGCGTCTTCCAGTGGCAGCAGGCCGACGGCCGTGACCAGTTGACGCCCACGCAGGCGCTGCTGCCCAGCCCGCCGATGCAGGCCCTGGCCGCCGGCCAGCGCCAGCTGATCCGGCTCGTGCGGGCCGAAGAAGGCGCGCCCGCCACGCAGCAGGCATACCGCGTGATCGTCGATGAAATACCGGCGTATGACCCCACCCGGCAAGGCATGCAGTTCGTCCTGCGCTATTCGATACCCGTCGTGGTGCAGCCGGCCGGCAAGCCGCCCGAACCGCGGCTGTCCGCGCGGCTGGTGGAAGCCGGCGCCGCGCAGGCGCAGCTGGAGGTCAGCAACAGCGGGCAGGGGCAGGCCCAGATTGCCGACCTCGGCCTGGTCGTGCGCGGCCACAGGACACCGGTGATGGATGGGCTGGTGGGATACGTACTGCCCGGCCAGACCATGCGCTGGCCGCTGCAGCAGCCCCCTGCGCAACTGCAGGGCGGCACCTTCAGCGCGAGGATCAACGGTGGCTCGGAGCCGATTCCATTGCCCGCCACGCCGCCGGCTCGCTGAGGCCTGCGTGCTGGCCTGCTGCAGCGGCATGGCGTCGCTTTCAGGGCAGGCCCTGGCGCGCGAGGTGGGCGCCGAGGCGATGGACGTCGCTGCCGACGCGTTGCTGCCGCCCCCGACGCCACTGACCGCCAGCCAGGCGCTGTACCTGGAGACCACCTTGAACCAGGCCCCGCGCGGGCTGCTGCGTTTCGATGAACTGGGCGGACGGCTGCAGGCCCCCGCCGCGACCCTGCGCCAGCTCGGCTTCCCCGTGCAGGGCGACAGCCCGGTCTACCTGGACCAGCTCGCTGGCGTCGTCGTGCACTACGACGCCGGCCTGCAGATCCTGGATCTGCAGGTTCCGCTGCAGCTGCTGCAGCTGCCCACCGCCCAGCTCGGGCGCAGCGCGCAGGGCACCCCGGCCGCACAGTCCTCTCCCGGCATGGCGTTGAACTACGACCTGTATGCCAGCCACAGCGACGGGCTGGGCAACCTGAGCCTCAATACCGACCTGCGCCTGTTCGGCGTCGGCCGCGGCAGCCTGCGCAGCACCGGCCTGATGCGCACCTACCAGCTGCCCGGCGAAGGCTGGCAGCACCAGTCGGTGCGGCTGGACACAAGCTGGCGCCTGGACCTTCCCGACCAGGCACTCAGCCTGACCGTGGGCGATTTCTACAGCGGATTCCTGGAATGGTCGCGTCCTGCGCGCATGGCCGGCATCCAGATCGGGCGCAATTACGGGCTGCAGCCGTACCGGGTGCTCACCCCCACCCCGTCGTTCCTGGGCGAAGCTGTCGTCCCATCCAACGTCGAGCTGTATGTTGATGGCCTGCGCCAGTACGGCGGCCAGGTTCCCGTGGGGCCGTTCCAGCTGGCCACGCAGCCGGGCATCAGTGGCACCGGCACCGCGCAGGTGGTGGTCACCGATGCCTTCGGCCGCATGCAGACCCTGGACTTTTCGTTCTACGGCACGCAGCAGCTGCTGGCCGCCGGCCTGTCCGACTGGTCCGCCGGCATCGGCCGGCTGCGGCGTGATTTCGGCATCCACTCGTTCCGCTACGACAGTGACACGGTCGCCAGCGCCACCCTGCGCCGCGGCATCAGCAACCAGCTCACCCTCGAAGCACATGCCGAAGGCGGTGGCGGCGTCCTCAATGCTGGCCTTGGCGGTGCATGGCTGCTGGGCCGGGCCGGGGTGCTCAGTGCGAACTGGAGCGAGAGCCGGGATGACCAGCGCCGGGGCCGGCAGTACGGGATGGGCTACAACTGGAACAACCGCCGGTTCAACGTGAACCTGGCCAGCCGCCGCACATCCGGCGACTACCGCGACCTGGGCAGCCTGCAGGACAGCCTGCCGCCGCGCATCAGCGAGCAGGCCAGCTTCGGCGTGGACCTGCAGCGGCTGGGCACGGTGAGCCTGAGCTACCTGCGGCTTGACCAGGCCGTGCCGATGCTGGATGCACCGCAACCGGCGCCCGGCCCCGGCCTGCCCTATACCCGCACCCGCTACCTGAGCCTGTTCTGGTCGCGCAGCTTCGGCCGCTGGAATGCCTACCTGTCGGCCACCCAGGACATCGACCAGCGGCAGAACCGCAGCATCTACCTGTCGCTGGGCACCCGCTTGGGCGAGGACAGGCAGGCCACCCTGGCGGTGCAGCGCAATGGCGACGTCGATCGAGCCAGTGCCGAAGTGATGCGGCCGGTACCCGGCGATGGCAGCCGCAGCGGCCCGGGCTGGCGCCTGCAGGCCCGCGACGACGGCGGCCTGGCGGAAATCGGCGCGCTGGGCAGCCACGGTCGCTACTCGGCCGGGCTTTCGCGCGATGCCGGCCAGACCTTCGCCTACGGCAACGCCAGCGGCAGCCTGGTGTGGATGGCGGGCAGCGTGTTTGCCGCCCGCGAGGTACCCGATGCGTTCGCGGTGGTGTCCACCGGTCGCCCCGGCATTCCGGTGATGCTGGAAAACCGCCCGGTTGGCGTGACCAACCGGAACGGGCTGCTGCTGGTCACGCCACTGCTGTCCTGGCAGCGCAACCGGCTGGGCATCGATACCCTCGATCTTCCTGCCGACATGCGCGCCGAGCGTGTCGAGACCTTCGCCACGCCGCGCCAGGGCGCTGGCATGCGGGTGGATTTCAAGCTGGTGCACAGCCGCGGCGCACTGCTGACCCTGCTCGACGAAGCAGGCCAGCCGCTGCCGCTGGGCGCGCGGATCAGCGGTGCGGGCGTGACCCCGACGGTGGTCGGCCACGATGGCCAGGCCTGGGTCGAGTTCAGCGGCGAGCCGCCGCGGCTGCTGATCGAAAGCGAGCGCGGGCGCTGCCATGTGCAGATGCCGGCCAGCACCTCGCGCCGCTCGCCGCCGCTGCGCTGCCTGCCGGAGCCTGTGCCGTGAACCGGGTGCTGCTGCTGTTGCTGTTGTGCGGGCTGGCCATGCTGGCACTGCCCGCGCGTGCGGCCACCACCTGCACGCTGTCCAGCCCGACGCTGGCCTTCGGCACCGTCTCCAATGGGCTGGTCGACACCAGCACGACCTTCAGCGTGACCTGCACCACCGGCGCGGTCGCATTGCTGGCCAACGCGCGGGTGACGTTCTGCCTGGGGCTGCCCGCCGGCACCGGTGGAACCGGCATCGCCCCCTGGCGCACCCTGGCCAACAGCTTTGGTGACCGGTTGAACTACCAGATCTACAGCGACCCCTCGCGAACCATCGCGATCGGCAGCGGCGCGGCGACCAGCCCGACATGGGTGAGCTGGCAGATGCAGTATCCGGTGCCACTGCTGGGCGGCTCGGGCACCGCATCATTCACGCTGTACGGGCGCTACCCGGCCAACCAGGTGCTGTCAGCAGGCGCGTTCACCAGCGCCCTGGCCGCCACCTTCCAGTACGCGTACAACGAGCCGCTGCTGGGCACGCCCAACTACCCCGCGACCTGCCTGCTGCAGCCTCCGGCGGCCACCGGCAATTCAAACCTGCAGGCGGCGGCGATGACCCTCACCGCCACGGCGACGGTCAACCCGGCGTGCGGCGCCTATGTCACCGCGCCGATGGATTTCGGCGTGAACACCGGCACGGTCGCCACCAACATCGACCGCACGGCCGTCTTCAGCCTGACCTGCGTCAACCGCAGCCCGTTCCAGATCGGGCTGGACAACGGCACCCACGCCGATGGCGCCGGCAACCGGCGAATGCGGGTCGGCAGCAACGGCGCCCTGCTGCCCTACGAGCTGTACCGCGACCCGGCGCGTACCCAGCGCTGGGGCAATGTGCTGAACACCTCCACGGCCAGCGGCACCGGCACCGGCGCCGCGCAGAACCTGACCATCTATGGCCGGGTGCCCCCCGCGCCAGGCACCGCGACGCCGCCAGGCAGCTACTCGGACACCATCACGGTCACCATCACCTACTGAGGCGGCGCGACAGGCTTCAGACCGGGGCAGTGCCGCCGATATCGACTGCATTGCCCTGGTGCCGCCCATGTCCTCCCTGCGCCTGATCTGCCTGGCCTGCGCCGCCCTGCCCGTTTTTGCCGCGGCAGCCAGCGACACTCCCCTGCCCGACGCTGCGGCGGCTGACCCCGCTCCCGCGCAGGCCGGTGTCGGGGTGACCCTGCAGATCCGCGCACCCGGCACGGCGCAGGCACCACTGCAGCGCAGCGACTCGGCCGGGGGCCATGCGGAGCAGATCCGGGCCCTCAGCCCACCCGCACAGGAAGGCGATGCAACGCCTGGCCTGGTGACGATTACCTACTGATGGGGAAGGTCGTGCTGCGGGCGCTGCTGTGCGGGCTGCTGGCCACCCCTGCCCAGGCCCTGGAACTGTCGCGCAGCGGCGTTGAGATCCCGGCCGGAACCAGCCACGACGCGCTGTGGCTGACCAACGACGAGGCCACTGAATGGACAGGCCAGGCCACCGTCTACCGCTGGAACCAGCCTGGCCAGGGGGACACCCTGGACCCGGCGGACGATCTTGCGGTCAGCCCCGCGCGGCTGCACATCCTGCCCGGCCAGCGGCAACGGCTGCGGATCGTGCGGCTGGGGCCGGCACCTGAACGGGACGAACGTGCGTACCGGCTGCTGATCGCGCCCCAGCCAGGAACCGCCCCGGGCCGCGCCGAACGCCACTCCCTGCCGGTCTTCCTGCAGCCGGCGGCATCGGCCCGCCCGCTGCCTCTGCAGGCCGCCCTGCTGGCAGGGCCCGGGCAGCAGCCGCGGCTGTGGCTCTACAATGGCGGCAGCCTGCACGCGCGCCTGGCCGACCTGACGTTCATCGACGCCCAGGGGCACACCGTCCCCGTGCTGCCGGGGCTGGCCGGCTACGTGCTGGCCGGCAGCGGGCGCAGCTGGCCGCTGCCGCCCCGCGACGGGGGCTATGCCGGCGGCGGGTTCCGCGCCCGCCTGGCCGATGGCAGCGAAGCGGTGCTCACGCCCGCCCCTGCCATTGCACCGCCGGCACTCTCCGGACTATAATCCGCCGGATGTTCTGCCGCCCCGTGCGCGGAACGCCGTCCACGCCGTACGTCATCGGCGAATCCACACCTGGTGCCCCCATCCGTGCCGGGGTGCTCCGCAAGGAGTTCGGCCACGGAGGCAACAGGGAAGCCCAACCCCGGAACCATCAGCGCTTCCACGCGTCCCGCATACCTATCCCGCGGGCGGAATCGCCGGTTCCCCATCAGGAGTTTTGCAATGCCCCAGGTCACCATGCGTCAGATGCTGGAAGCCGGCGTCCACTTCGGCCACCAGACCCGCTACTGGAACCCCAAGATGGCTCCGTACATCTTCGGCGCCCGCGGCAAGATCCACATCATCAACCTGGAAAAGACCGTCCCGCTGTTCAACGACGCGATGAACTTCATCTCGTCGGTTGCCCAGAAGCGCGGCACCGTCCTGTTCCTGGGCACCAAGCGCAGCGCCCGCGAAACCATCCGTGAAGAAGCCGAGCGTTGCGGCATGCCGTTCATGAACCAGCGCTGGCTGGGCGGCACCCTGACCAACTTCCGTACCGTCAAGCAGTCGGTTGCCCGCCTGAAGGAACTGGAAGCCGGTGAAACCGACGGCACCTTCGAGAAGCTGGTCAAGCACGAAGTGCTGGGCCTGCGTCGCGAGCGCGACAAGCTGGAAGCCTCGCTGGGCGGCATCAAGGACATGAACCGCCTGCCGGACGCCATCTTCGTGATCGACATCGGCCACGAAGACATCGCGATCAAGGAAGCCAAGAAGCTGGGCATCCCGGTCATCGCCGTGGTCGACACCAACTACAACCCGGAACTGGTCGACTACGCGATCCCGGGCAACGACGACGCCATCCGCGCTGTGCAGCTGTACGCCCGCGCCGCTGCCGACGCCGTGCTGGAAGGCAAGGCTGCTGCTCCGCATGCTGCTTCGGTGCGTGAAGAAGACTTCGCCGACGCCGCTGCTGCTGAAGAAGGCAAGCCGGCTCGCCGCGCACCGGCCAAGAAGGCCGCTGCTGACAAGGGCGAAGCCCAGGCCTGATCCAGGCCCCCGGTGGGCGCCCAGCGCCCACCTGTCCTGACCGCTGCCACTGGCGCGGCGACCGGACACTGTCACACGGGCCGGCCAACATGCCGGCCCTACCCCTTTCTTTCGTGAGGTAATCCCGTGGAAATCACTGCTTCCCTGGTCAAGGAACTGCGCGAGCGCACCGGCGCCGGCATGATGGAATGCAAGAAGGCGCTGACCGAAGCCGGCGGCGACATCAACGCCGCTGCTGAAGCCCTGCGCAAGTCGGGCGCCGCCAAGGCCGACAAGAAGGCTGACCGCGTGGCCGCCGAAGGCCGTCTGGGCCTGGCCCAGGACGGCGGCAAGGCCGTGCTGGTCGAGATCAACTCGGAAACCGACTTCGTTGCCAACGACGTCAACTTCAAGAACTTCGTCGATTCCGTCGCCGCTGCCGCCCTGGCATCGGGCGCCGTTGACGCCGACGCCCTGAAGACCGCCAAGCTGGCCTCCGGCGAGACCGTCGAAGAAGCCCGTGCCACCGCGATCCAGAAGCTGGGTGAAAACATCCAGATCCGCCGCCTGGTCAAGGTCGACACCACCGGCAACGTCGGTGCCTACGTCCACACCAACGGCAAGGTCGGCGTGCTGGTTGACCTGATCGGCGGCGACGCCGAGCTGGCCCGCGGCCTGGCCATGCACGTGGCTGCGCTGAAGCCGCCGCACAACAAGGCTGCCGATGTGCCGGCCGAGTTCGTGGAAAAGGAAAAGGAAATCGAACTGGCCAAGATGTCCGAGAAGGACAAGTCCAAGCCGGCCGACATCCTGGAAAAGATCATCAGCGGCAAGATCAACAAGATCGTCAGCGAAGTGACCCTGTACGGCCAGACCTACGTGCTGGGCGACACCACCGTCGAGCAGGTGGTCAAGGCCGCCGGCGCCGACGTGGCTGGCTTCCAGCTGCTGGTCGTCGGCGAAGGCATCGAGAAGGTGGTTGAAGACTACGCCGCCGAAGTTGCCAAGGCGATGCAGGTCTGATTCCAGCCCACCGGCTGCGAAACGACCAGAAGGAGCCGCGGGAAACCGCGGCTCTTTTTTTGTGCCTGCAGGCATGCACCACTTCCCCCCGTGGGTGCGCACCGTTGGTGCGCACACCTTCTCCCCCTGTGGGTGCGCACCGTTGGTGCGCACATCCCAAACAAGGATCTTTGCGTTATCGCCCATTCAAGCCGATACTCGGCATAGGGGAATACGCAATCACGTAACAGGAACAGAAGTCGCAGACTGTGATGCATTCCTAGGTATTCTTGTCCTAATGGAATTGAACGATCCGACATGCCTCCTGAGCTGACTGCTGCCCTGGCGCTGTGCCGCAACCTGCCCTCGCCCCCCGGTATTGCCCTGCGCATCATCGAACTGGCCCAGGACCCGGAAGCGGACATCGCCACCGCCGCCGACATCATCGCCATCGACATGGCGCTGAGCGCTCGCATGCTGCGCATCGCCAATTCGCCGCTGTACGCCAGCCGGCGCCGCATCGAGAACCTCGGCCAGGCCCTGACCATGCTCGGGCTCAACGCCACGATCAGCCTCGCCCTGGGCTTCACCGTGACCCAGGGCCTGACCGGTGGCAGCGGTGCCGACCACGACCTGCGCCAGCGCGCCTGGAAGCGCAGCATCCTCAGCGCCCTGGCCGCCAGCCAGCTGGGCCAGGCCCGCGGCCTGCGCCGGCTGGAAGAACTGATGCTGGCCGGCCTGCTGCAGGACATGGGCGTGCTGTGCCTGGCCCAGGCCGAATCGGAGCGTTACCTGCCGCTGCTGCGCGAAGCCGGTGACAACCTGGACCTGATCGCCCGCGAGCGCGAGGAACTGGGCTGCACCCACGCCGACGTCGGCGCCTGGGTGGCCGAACAATGGGGCCTGCCGCGCTACCTGGTGGACAGCATCCGCCTGAGCGAGTCCGAGCCTGCCACCGACAATGCGTTCCAGGCCTGCGTGCAGCTGTCCGGCGCGGTCGCCGACATCTGGCTGGACGCGGATGCCGACGCCGCCCGCGAACGCGCCCTGCACGAGGTCCACGAGCGCCTGCAGCTGGACAGTGCCCGCTTCGACCAGGTGCTCGCCCGCATCAGCGACGCGCTGCCGGACATCGCCAGCCTGTTCGAGACCGGCCTGAGCTCGCCGTCGCGCGTGCGCGAGCTGATCGACCACGCACAGGAGCTGACCACGCTGCGCAACCTGCGCGAGATGCAGGATGCCGAACAGGCGCGCCGCCGCGCCGACGAATTCGAGGCACGGGCCAAGCGCCTGGCCGACCAGGCCCACCGCGACGCCCTGACCGGCGTGCTCAACCGCCGCCAGCTGGAAACCGTGCTCGACCAGGAGTTCCAGCGCGCCGGCCGGCATGGCTGGCCGCTGTCGGTGGCCTTCATCGACCTGGACGATTTCAAGAAGATCAACGACGCCCACGGCCACCTGACCGGTGACGAAGTGCTGCGCGTGTTCGCCAACAAGCTGCAGGGCCAGCTGCGCAACAGCGACACCGTCGCCCGCTTCGGCGGCGAGGAGTTCGTGGCACTGCTGCCCAACACCAGCGAAGCGGTCGCCCTGGACGTGATCCGCCGGGTGCTGGCCAACATCGTCTCCACCCCGATGGTCGAACTGGAGAGCGGGCCACTGTTCGTGACCTTCTCCGCCGGCGTGGCCACCCAGGGCGGTTACGAGCGCTTTGCCGGCGTGCAGGACCTGCTGCGCGCCGCCGATGACGTGCTGTACCGCTCCAAGAACCTGGGCCGCAACCGCGTCATCGCACGCTCTCCCGGCGAACTGGGGCATGATGAGCTGTCTGCCACGGCGGGCGCCGAACTGGGCTGAACCCGCCGCCCCGGCTGAACGGGGCGGTGAAGCTTTCTGCGCCGCAGTGCACAAAATGCTTTGGCCGCGCGCCGCATGCGCGTAGAATCCCCCGCGATTTCCACGCTCACGAGGTCCATATGTCCAAGCTCGCCTATCGCCGCATCCTTCTGAAACTGTCCGGGGAGGCGCTGATGGGAGATGAGGACTACGGCATCGACCCGAAGATCATCAACCGCCTGGCCCGTGAAGTGATCGAGGCCCAGCAGGCGGGCGCCGAAGTGGCGCTGGTGATCGGCGGCGGCAACATCTTCCGCGGTGCCGGCCTGGCCGCAGGCGGCATGGATCGCGTCACCGGCGACCAGATGGGCATGCTGGCCACGGTCATCAACGCCCTGGCCATGCAGGACGCGCTGGAGAAGCTGGGCGCCAAGGCCCGCGTGATGAGCGCCATCAAGATCAACGACGTGTGCGAGGACTACATCCGCCGCCGCGCCATCCGCCACCTGGAAAAGGGCCGCCTGGTGATCTTCGCCGCCGGCGTCGGCAGCCCGTTCTTCACCACCGACTCGGGCGCGGCCCTGCGTGCGATCGAGATCGGCGCGGACCTGCTGCTGAAGGCCACCAAGGTCGATGGCGTGTACGACAAGGACCCGAACAAGCACAGCGATGCGGTCCGCTTCGACAGCCTGAGCTACGACGAAGTGATCCGCCGCGGCCTGGAAGTGATGGATACGGCCGCCTTCGCGCTGGCCCGCGACAGCGACCTGCCGATGCGCGTGTTCGACATGGGCCAGCCGGGCGAGCTGCTGAAGATCCTCGGCGGCGCCAACATCGGCACCCTGGTCCAGGGCCGCGACCCGGCCTGAGCCTGAGCGCCAGGCGTGCTCCGGGCCGATTCAGGCCCGGCAGCGTCCCGTATTCGCCTATAATCGCCCGATTCCAGTTACATCCAGGACCCGGGCGATGCTCAACGACATCAAGAACAACGCGCAGACGCGCATGGCCAAGAGCATCGACGCTCTGAAGCACACCCTCACCTCGATCCGCACCGGGCGTGCCACTCCCGCCCTTCTGGACCGCGTTACGGTCAATGCCTACGGCAACGCCAGCACCCCGCTGAACCAGGTCGCGTCGATCTCCAACGCCGATGCCCACTCGCTGCTGGTCACGCCCTTCGACAAGAGCATGATCAAGGAAATCGAGAAGGGCCTGTACAACCACGAGTTCACCCCGAACACGCTGGGCGCCGCCATCCGCATCAACATGCCGCCGCCGACCGAAGAGCGCCGCAAGGAGCTGGCCAAGCAGGTGCAGAAGGAAGGCGAAGGCGCCAAGATCGCGATCCGTAACATCCGTCAGGACGCGAACAAGGAAATCGCCAAGCTGGTCAAGGACAAGGCGATCAGCGAAGACGAGAAGAAGCGCGGCGAAGACGACATCCAGAAGCTGACCGACGCCAACATCAAGGACGTCGACAAGGTCGTTGCCGACAAGGAAAAAGAACTGCTGTCGGTCTGAAGTCGATGCCTTCAGTCCCGCCTCCCTTGCCGGCCGCCCTGCCCCGCCACCTTGCCATCATCATGGATGGCAACGGGCGCTGGGCACAGCAGCGCCGCCGTCCGCGCGTGATCGGCCACCGTGCCGGCGCGCGCGCGGTCAACCGTACCATCGACCGTTGCCTTGAACTGGGCATTCCGGCGCTGACCCTGTTCGCGTTCTCCAGCGAGAACTGGGGCCGCCCGCAGGAAGAAGTCGATGCCCTGATGAAGCTGTTCCTCGGCGCGCTCGACCGTGAAGTGGACGAGCTGCACCGTCGTGGCGTGCGCGTGCGCTTCATCGGCGAACGCGACCGCTTCGGTGCAGGGCTGGTCAGCCGCATGCAGCTGGCCGAACAGCGCACCGCCGACAACACCACCCTGACCCTGTCGATCGCCGCCAGCTACGGCGGGCGCCAGGACATCGCCCGCGCCGCCCGTGCGCTGGCGGCGGAAGTGGCCGCCGGGCGCCTGCTTCCCGAGCAGATCGACGAATCGCTGCTGGGCCGCCAGGTCGCCCTGGCCGACCTGCCGCCGCCGGACCTGTTCATCCGTACCGGTGGCGATACCCGCATCAGCAACTTTCTGCTGTGGCAGCTGGCGTATACCGAGCTGTGGTTCACCGAGGCACTGTGGCCGGACTTCGATTCCGCGCAGCTGCAGCAGGCGCTGGACGCCTATGCCAATCGTGAACGCCGCTTCGGCCTGACCAGCGCCCAGATCGCCGCCCTGGCCACCGAGACGCCCAGCCCATGACCAAGACCCGAGTCCTCGCCGCGCTGATCATGGCGCCGGTGGCCATTGCCGCGATCCTGCTGCTGCCCACCCAATGGCTGGCTGCGGCCGCCGCCGCCGTGTTCCTGATCGGCCTGTGGGAATGGCTGAAGCTGGCCGGCATCGAAGACACCCTGGCCCGTACCGTGCTGCTGGTGCTGAACCTGCTGCTGATGGTGCTGATGGTGTGGGCCGATGGCAGCTCGCTGGTGCTGTTCCAGCTGGCCACCCTGGTCGGCGTGGCCTGGTGGCTGGCCGCCCTGGTCTGGCTGCGCTTCTTCACCTTCGGCGCGCAGCCGGGCAGCCCGGCACGCATCCTCAAGCTGCTGGCCGGCACCCTGGCCATCGTGCCGGCGTGGGCGTCGCTGGTGCTGATCCATGCTGGCGGCGATCCGCCGGGCCACCAGGGCCACCTGTGGCTGCTGGCCGCGCTGGCGCTGGTCTGGGCCGCCGATTCGGGCGCCTATTTCGCCGGCCGCCACTTCGGCAAGCACAAGCTGGCCCCGCGCATCAGCCCCAACAAGACCTGGGAAGGCCTGTTCGGCGGCCTGCTGGCCGGTGTCGCCGTGGCCGTGGGCCTGGGCCTGCTCGCCGGCGTGGATGTCGCGCACCTGCCGGGCCTGCTGGTCACCTCGGTGGTGGCTGTGTTCGCCTCGGTGCTGGGCGACCTCTACGAAAGCCTGATCAAGCGCCACGCCGGCGCCAAGGATTCGGGCCACCTCATTCCTGGCCACGGCGGCGTGCTGGACCGCGTCGACGGCGTGCTGGCCGCCCTGCCGGTGTTTGCGCTGGGCAAGGAAATCTTCGGATTCTGACCATGGATGCTGCTGCAGACCTGCGCCGGGTCGCCGTATTCGGCGCCACCGGCTCGATTGGTGCCTCCACGCTGGACGTGATCGCACGCCACCCGCAGCGCTACCAGGCCACTGTGCTGGCCGCCGGCCGCCAGGTGCAGGCGCTGCTGGCGCTGTGCCGCCAGCATCGCCCCGCCCATGCCGTCATCGCCGATGACAGCCTGTACGCCGAACTGCGCGACGGCCTGCGCGACGCCGGCCTGGCCACCGAAGCCCACGCCGGCGCTGCCGCGCTGGACCAGCTCGCTGCCAGCGATGCCTGTGACACCGTGGTTGCCGCCATCGTCGGTGCTGCCGGCCTGTCCTCGACCCTGGCCGCTGCCGCCGCCGGCAAGCGCATCCTGCTGGCCAACAAGGAATCGCTGGTGCTGGCCGGCGAGCTGCTGACCCGCACCGCCGAACGCGGCGGCGCCGAGATCATCCCGATCGACAGCGAGCACAGCGCCATCTTCCAGTGCCTGCGCTCGCGCGATGCCAGCCTGGACGGGGCCGGCGTCCGCCGGATCCTGCTGACCGCCTCCGGTGGCCCGTTCCGTGGCCGCAGCCGCGCCGAACTGGAGCAGGTGACCCCGGCCCAGGCCGTTGCCCACCCGAAGTGGTCGATGGGCCCGAAGATCTCGGTCGATTCGGCGACGTTGATGAACAAGGGCCTGGAAGTGATCGAGGCGCACCACCTGTTCAAGGTGCCCGGCGAGCGCATCGAGGTGCTGGTCCATCCGCAGAGCCTGGTCCATTCGCTGGTCGAGTTCGTCGACGGCTCGACCCTGGCCCAGCTGGGCCTGCCGGACATGCGCACCACCCTGGCCGTCGGCCTGGGCTGGCCGCAGCGCATCGAATCGGGCGTATCCGGGCTGGACCTGCTGGCCCAGGGCCGGCTCGATTTCGAAGCGCCCGATACCGAGGCCTTCCCCTGCCTGGCCCTGGCCTGGCAGGCGATGCAGGCCGGCGGCACTGCTCCGGCGGTGCTGAATGCCGCCAATGAAGAGGCGGTTTCAGCGTTTCTTCAGGGCAGGATCGGTTTCCTGAGCATTCCCGCGCTGGTTGCTAACGCTCTTTCAACACTGCCGACCGAAGCAGCCGATACACTGGACGGCCTGTTGTCCGCCGACCAGCGGGCCCGCCAGTTGACCCTGAACGCCATCGACGCCGCCTGAACGCCACGCCCATACCGCATGACGCCGCTGCCATTGCCCGCCACCGTGAGCCTGCATGACTGACTTCATCGGATCGGTCTGGTGGATGATCGTCAGCCTCGGGCTGCTGGTCACCTTCCACGAGTTCGGGCACTACGCCGTGGGCCGCCTCTGCGGGGTCAAGGTGCTGCGCTTCTCGGTCGGCTTCGGCCGCCCGCTGTGGTCGCGCCGCGACAGGCACGGCACCGAGTTCGCCATCGCCGCCCTGCCGCTGGGCGGTTATGTGAAGTTCCTCGACGAGCGCGAGGTGGAGGTACACCCGCACGAGCGGGGGCAGGCCTTCAACCACAAGACGGTCTGGCAGCGCATCGCCATCGTCGCTGCCGGGCCGATCGCCAACCTGCTGCTGTGCATCCTGCTGCTGTGGGCGATGTTCGTGATCGGCAAGCAGGACTATTCGGCCACCATCGGCCGCACCACCGGCATTGCCGCCAGCGCCGGCCTGTCCAGCGGCGACCGTGTGCTGCGCGTGGACGACCGCGACGTGGTCACCCTGGGCGATGCCAGCATGGCCCTGACCGCCGCGGCGATGGACCGGCGCGACGTCACCCTCGAAGTGCTGGACAGCAGTGACCAGGTGCGCAACCGCACCCTGCCGCTGTCGCAACTGCCGGCCGGCTTCGATGAACGCCGCGTGCCCAGCCTGGCGGGCCTGCAGTGGCAGGCCGCGCTGCAGCCGGCGCAGGTGGACAGCCTGACGGCCGATTCGGCCGTGGCCGGCCTGCTGCAGGCGGGCGACGTGATCGTGGCCATCGACGGCCAGCGCATCGACGGGGCCGACCAGGTCAGCCCGCAGATCCAGGAACTGGGCCGCCGTGGCGGGCCCGGCATGATCGAAGTGCTGCGCGGTGGCGAGCGCCTGGCGCTGGAAGTGACTCCGCGCCAGGGCAAGGACGGCCAGGGCAAGCCGGTCTGGCAGATCGGCGTGGGCTTCTCGGGCGCCTTCAGCCCCGCCTATGACACCCTGATGCGCTACGGCCCGCTCGATGCGGTGACCGTGGCCGTGCGCGAAACGGGCCGCCTGGCCTCCGATTCGCTGGGCATGATGGCCCGCATCGTCACCGGCAAGGCCTCGCTGCAGAACGTTTCCGGCCCGGTCACCATCGCCCGCGTGGCCAATGTTTCGGCCAAGCGCGGCCTCGACTGGTTCCTGCAGTTCCTCGCGCTGCTGTCGCTGAGCCTGTGCATCATCAACCTGCTGCCGATTCCCATCTTGGACGGCGGGCACCTGCTGTATTACCTTATCGAGTTGGTCAAGGGCAGCCCGCTGAGCGAGCGTGCCATCGCCGCGGGTCAGTACATCGGCCTGGCGTTGCTGGCCGGGTTGATGGGGCTGGCGTTCTACAACGACATCCTCGGCCTGGCCACGCGATGAACTTTTCCACGTTTTTGGCGTCTACAGCGCCGGCACCCCGTACCAATGAAATCGACCTTCCTACCGGACGTGACATGACGCGACTCCCCAATCGCCGCCTGCTGGCCCTCGCCCTCGCCGCCGTCACCGGCGCTCCCGCCCTGGCCCAGGCAGCCGAGCCCTTCACTGTCAGCGACATCCGCGTCGACGGCCTGCAGCGCATCAGCTCGGGTACGGTGTTCACCTACCTGCCGGTGGAACGTGGCGAGACGGTCACCGACAGCAAGGTCGGCGAGACCATCCGCGCCCTCTACAAGACCGGCTTCTTCGAAGACGTGCAGCTGGACCGCCAGGGCAACATCCTGGTCGTGACCGTCAAGGAACGGCCGGCGATCAACAAGCTGACCGTCACCGGCAACAAGGACATCAAGTCCGACCAGCTGCTGAAGGGCCTGTCCGACATCGGCCTGACCGAAGGCGGCACCTTCGACCGCCTGAGCCTGGACCGCGTGACGCAGGAACTGCGCCGCCAGTACAACGATCGTGGCAAGTACAACGTCGAGATCACCCCGACGGTGAGCCCGCTGGACCGCAACCGTGTGGACATCGCCATCGCGATCAAGGAAGGCAAGGCTGCCAAGATCCAGCACGTCAACCTGGTCGGTACCGAAAAGTACGACAGCAGGGACATCCTGGAAATCTGGGAATCCAAGGAGCACAACTGGGCGTCGTGGTACCGCCGCGATGACCAGTACTCCAAGGAAAAGCTGTCCGGCGACCTGGAAAAGCTCAACTCCTGGTACCTGGACCGCGGCTACGTCGATTTCAGCATCGACTCGACCCAGGTCTCGATCAGCCCGGACAAGCGCGACATGTTCGTGACGGCCGGCGTGACCGAAGGCAACCAGTACAAGATCTCGGACATCAAGGTCAGCGGCGACACCATCCTCCCGCAGGAAGATGTCGAGCGCATGGTCGTGCAGCGCGCCGGCGACACGTTCTCGCGTGCGCTGCTGGAATTCAGCTCCGACGCGATCACCAATTCGCTGTCCAACATCGGCTACGCGTTCGCCAAGGTGAACCCGATCCCGACCACCAACCGTGCCGAGCAGACGGTCGCGGTGAACATGCAGGTCGTCCCCGGCCCGCGCGTGTCGGTGCGCCGCATCATCTTCAAGGGCAATACCCGCACCTCCGACGAAGTGCTGCGTCGCGAAATGCGCCAGTTCGAGAACACCTGGTACTCGCAGGCGGCGATCGATCGTTCCAAGATCCGCCTGCAGCGCCTGGGCTACTTCGAGTCGGTGGACGTTGAAACCCCGCCGGTCAGTGGCAGCAACGACCAGGTCGACGTGGTGTACAACGTCAAGGAAACCACGTCGGGCAGCTTCGTGTTCGGCCTGGGCTACTCGCAGTCCTACGGCATGACCACCTCGGTGCAGCTGTCGCAGAACAACTTCCTCGGCGGCGGCAACCGCGTGTCGGTCGAAGCCTCGCGCAGCAGCTACCTGCAGCGTTACGGCTTCAGCTACACCAACCCGTACTTCACCGATGACGGCGTGTCGCTGGGCTACAACCTGTCCTGGCGCGAGCTGGATTACTCCGACTTCAACACCGCGCAGTACAACAGCACCAATGGTTCTGCGCAGGTGGTGTTCGGCGTGCCGCTGACCGAGACCGACAGCGTCTCGCTGATGTTCGGTATCGACAGCAACCAGATCTCGACGTATTCGTCCACCCCGCAGTCGATCGTCGACTACATCAATGCCCTGGGCACCAGAACGTTCCACGCCTGGCGCACCGAACTGGGCTGGGCCCGCGACTCGCGCAACGACTATTTCATGCCGACCCGCGGTACCTACCAGCGCATCGGCCTGGAAACCACCCTGCCGGGCTCGACCGTCGAGTACTTCAAGCTGAACTACCAGATCAGCAAGTACTGGCCGATCATGCCGTCGCTGGTCATCAACACACGCGCGGAAATCGGCTACGGCGACAGCTATGGCAAGGATTACATCCGCGACCTGTGCTACACCGCCCCGAGCGAAGCCAACCCGAACCCGACGCAGACCGTCGACTGCAACCCGAACTCCTCGGACTACCAGAAGACGGTCAAGGCCTCCGGCCTGCCCTTCTACGAGAACTTCTACGCCGGCGGTACCAACTCGGTGCGCGGCTTCGAGGACAATACGCTGGGTCCGCGCGAGGTAACTCCGGGTTACCCGAACGGCCAGCCGCTGGGTGGCTCGGTGAAGACCGTTGGTTCGGTGGAAGCCTACTTCCCGCGCCTGTTCGACAGCCCCTCGGCGCGCGTGTCGGCCTTCGTCGACTTCGGCAACGTCTACAACGGCGTGGATAACTTCAAGGCCAACGAACTGCGCGTGTCCACCGGTGTGGCCCTGCTGTGGCGCGCCCCGGTCGGCCCGATCTCGATCAGCTACGCGTTCCCGCTGAAGAAGAAGGACGGCGACGAAATCGAGCGCCTGCAGTTTACGTTTGGTGGCCAGTTCTAACTGGCCCCCAAACGTTCCCACGGTTTGCGATGCAAACCGCGGGGCCTATCCTGCTCCCTATCCCCCGCGCCATTGGCGCGCCCCCCTTAACAGAAGGGGGGCTCTCCACCAGACGGGTTACGAAGCGCCGGGCTCTGCCCGGCGTTTTCGTTTTGCAGGACGGATGCTGGCTGCTTCTTCCCGCCACCGCGTGAAATCATCTGGTGATGGCGCAGGGGGCTGACCAGGACCGTTGGCGCCATGGATGGCGCCATCGAGCCCCCAGGGATGGGTTTACGGCGTGTCCTGGGCAGCCCCCTGCGCCATCGCCCCGCGATAGCAGGCAGGCGCCGCTTCAGCCCCCGCATGACCGGACTGGCGTCACACGTTAAACTCCCGCCGTGAATACTCCTACCTACACCGCCCAGCAACTCGCCGATCAGTTCGGCCTGCAGGTCCATGGCGACCCCGCCACCGCCATCCGTGGCGTGGCTACCCTCGCCCATGCCGGTGCCGGCCAGCTGACCTTCCTCGCCAACCCGCGCTACCGCGCCCAGCTGGCCGACAGCCAGGCCTCGCTGGTGGTCCTGCGTGCCGAGGACGCCGAAGCCGCCCCCGGCGCCGCGCTCGTCGCCAAGGATCCCTACACCACCTTCGCCAAGATCGCCGCGCTGTTCGACGTCGCACCCGTGCGTGAGCCGGGCATCCACCCCAGCGCGGTCATCGACCCGCAGGCCCAGGTGGCCGCCAGCGCCCACATCGGCCCGTTCGTCACCATCGGTGCGCGCAGCGTGGTCGGCGAGAACTGCATCATCGGCGCCGGCAGCATCATCGGCGAAGACTGCACCCTGGACACCGGCTGCGAGCTGATTGCCCGCGTCACCCTGGTCACCCGCGTGAAGCTCGGCAAGCGCGTGCGCATCCATCCCGGTGCCGTGCTCGGCGCCGATGGCTTCGGCCTGGCAATGGATGCCGGCAAGTGGATCAAGGTGCCGCAGCTGGGCGGCGTCCGCATCGGCGATGACTGCGAGATCGGCGCCAATACCTGCGTCGACCGCGGTGCGCTGGAAGACACCGTGCTGGCCGAAGACGTCCGCCTCGACAACCTGGTGCAGATCGCGCACAACGTGCAGATCGGCGCCCATTCGGCCATCGCCGGCTGCACCGGCATCGCCGGCAGCGCCAAGATCGGCCGTTACTGCCTGCTCGGCGGCGCCGTCGGCGTCGTCGGCCATCTGGAAATCTGCGACAAGGTCGTGATCACCGGCAAATCGGTGGTCCGCAACTCCATCACCGAACCGGGCGAGTACTCGTCCGGGACGCCCCTGACCGACAACCGCACGTGGCGCAAGAACGCCGCGCGCTTCAAGCAGCTCGATGCACTGGCCCGTCGCATCCTGTCTGTGAGCAAGGAGAAAGAATGAGCCAGCCCCAGACCCTGCCGGACATGGCGCAGATCCAGTCGCTGCTGCCGCACCGCTACCCGTTCCTGCTGGTCGACAAGGTTCTGTCGATCGACTACGAGGCCCGCAAGATCGTCGCCACCAAGAACGTCAGCATCAACGAGCCGTTCTTCCAGGGCCACTTCCCCAACCAGCCGATCATGCCGGGCGTGCTGATCATCGAAGCCATGGCCCAGGCCGGCGGCGTGCTGACCCAGCTCACCCTGGGCCGCGATTCGCAGTCCAAGCTGTTCTACATGGTCAAGGTCGACAAGGCCCGCTTCACCAAGCAGGTGGTGCCGGGCGACGTGCTGGAAATGCACGTGGAGATCAAGCGCGTGATCCGTAACATGGCCGTGTATGACTGCGTGGCCAAGGTCGACGGCGAAGTCGTCGCCTGCGCCGAGGTGCTGTGCGCCGGCACCCGCGACTGACCCTGTACGGAGGACCGAGATGACCGATAGCGCTCCCCTGATCCATCCCACCGCCGTGATCGATCCGTCGGCACGACTGGCCGACGACGTCCGCGTGGGCGCGTTCACGATCATCGGGCCCGACGTCGAAATCGGCGCCGGCACCGAGGTCGGTCCGCATTGCAGCATCCATGGCCCGACCCGGATCGGCCGCGACAACCGTTTCATCGGCCACGTCGCGGTCGGTGGCGAGCCGCAGGACAAGAAGTTCGCCGGTGAACGCACCGAACTGGTGATTGGCGACCGCAACGTGTTCCGCGAATTCGTCACCCTCAACCGCGGTACCGGCGGCGGCGGCGGCATCACCACCATCGGCAACGACAACTGGATGCTGGCCTACACGCACGTGGCGCATGACTGCCACGTCGGCAATTTCTGCGTGTTCTCCAACAACACCACCCTGGCCGGGCATGTCACCGTCGGCGACTACGTGATCATCAGCGGCTTCGCCGGTGCCCACCAGTTCTGCCGCATCGGTGCCCACGCCTTCCTCGGCATGGGCGCGCTGACCAACGGCGATGTGCCGCCGTTCACCATGGTCGGCACCGATTCGCTGGGCCGCCCGCGCGGCATCAACAGCGAAGGCCTCAAGCGCCGTGGCTTCGATGCCGAACGCATCACCGCCATCAAGCGCGCCTACCGCACCCTGTACGTGGCAGGCCTGCCGCTGGCCGAAGCCAAGCAGCAGCTGGCCGAGCAGGCACAGGCCAGCGATGACGTCCGCTCCATGCTGGACTTCATCGAGCACACCGAGAGGCACCTGCTGCGATGAGCGCCACGACCGGCCAGGCGCCGGCCGGCGCCGCCGTCATCCCGCTGGCCTCGATGGCCGGCAGCGTGCCTGCGCAGCGGGTGCTCAGCGAGCGCCCGTTGCGGATCGCGCTGGTGGCGGGCGAAGCCTCCGGCGACCTGCTCGGTGCAGGCCTGGTGCGTGAGCTGAAGGCGCGCTTCCCGCATGCCGAGTTCGCCGGCATCGGCGGCGACGCCATGCGCAATGCGGGCTGCCAGACCTGGCACGATGCCAGCGAGCTGGCGGTGATGGGCCTGACCGAAGTCCTGCGCCACCTGCCGCGCCTGCTCAAGCTGCGCTCGGCGTTCCGCGAGCGGGCGCTGGCGTGGCAGCCGGATGTCTTCATCGGCATCGATGCGCCGGATTTCAACCTGGGCATCGAGCGCTGGCTGAAGCAGCGCGGCATCCCCACCGTGCACTACGTCAGCCCCTCGGTCTGGGCCTGGCGCGAGAAGCGCGCAGAGAAGATCGGCAGCAGTGCCGACCTGGTGCTGTGCCTGTTCCCGATGGAACCGCCCATCTATGCCAGGCACGGCATCGATGCGCGGTTTGTCGGCCACCCGATGGCCGATGACATTCCGCTGCACGGTGACCGCGATGCGGCCCGTGCCGCGCTTGGCGTGCCCGCCTCAGCCAAGGTGCTGGCGGTGCTGCCGGGCAGCCGCCTGGGCGAGATCTCACGACTGGGCGAACCGTTCTTCGAGGCCGCCTGGCAGGTCTCCGAACGCATCCCCGGCCTGCACGTGGTGGTGCCGGCGGCCAACGCCGCCTGCCGCCGCCTGATCGAGGAACAGCTGTCACGCTCGGCGCTGCCGGTGGCGTACTCGCATGTTCTCGATGGCCAGGCCCGCACGGCGATGATCGCCGCCGACGTGGTGGTGCTGGCCTCCGGCACGGCCACGCTGGAAGCCATGCTGGTGAAGCGGCCGATGGTGGTCGGCTACCGGGTCAACGAACTGACCTACCGCCTGGTGAAGGCGCTGGGGCTGATCAAGGTCGACCGCTTCGCCCTGCCCAACATCCTCGCTGCGCAGGATCTTGCCCCGGAACTGATGCAGCACGACTGCACGCCGGACAAGCTGGCCGCGGCCATCCAGCAGTGGTTCGACCACCCGCAGCGCAGCGCCGACCTGCAGGGCACCTACGAGCGCCTGCACGAGCGCCTGCGCCGCAATGCCTCGGCGCGCGCCGCCGATGCGGTGGGCGAGCTGCTGGTCAGCAAGCAGGAAACCGCATGAGCCGTCGCGCGGCCGCTGCGGCCAGCCTGGCCCTGTTCGACGGCGCGGCCGTGGTCGAGCCCGAACGCCTGGTGGCCGGCGTGGACGAAGCCGGCCGTGGCCCGCTGGCCGGCCCGGTGGCCGTGGCCGCGGTGGTGTTCGACCCGTCACGGCCGCGCATCAACGGCCTGGACGATTCCAAGCAGCTGACCGCCGCGCGCCGCGAGCAGCTGCACGACCGCATCATCGAACGGGCCCTGGCCTGGAAGGTGGTGCTGGTGGACGTGAACGCCATCGACCGCCTGAACATCTACCAGGCCACCCTGCAGGGCATGCGCGACGTGGTGGCCGCCGTGGCCCACGTGGCCGGCTTCGCCCGCATCGATGGCAACGTCGTGCCCAAGGGCCTGGTGCTGCCGGCACAGGCGCTGGTGGGCGGTGATGGCATCGACCGCGCGATCATGGCGGCCTCGATCCTGGCCAAGGTCTCGCGCGACCGCTACATGCAGGAACTGCACGTGCGGCACCCGCAGTACGGCTTCGACCAGCACAAGGGCTATGGCACCCCCGCCCACCTGGCCGCGCTGCGCAGCCACGGCCCCTGCGACGAGCACCGCCGCAGCTTCGCGCCGGTGCGTGAATGCCTGGAAGCGCCGCAGGTTGTGGCGGCGATCGCCTGAGCCTGCAGGCGTTGTAGAGCCGAGCCCATGCTCGGCTGTCCGCAGCAGCCGAGCATGGGCTCGGCTCTACAGGAAGCGGCCTCCGCCACGGCTGAACCCGGCTGTGTTCCCGGGCATGTCAAGAGCTTGTCGCCACCCCCTGCCCTCGTTACCCTGACCGGGCACTCCAGCGCTTCCCGACCCCGGTGACGATTTCCCCGTCAGCACCCGGGGCCCGCGCGCTCCAACCTGGTCCGGCATGTCCAACTCCCGCTTCGTACATCTCCACGTCCACACCGAGTTCTCGCTGGCGGACTCGACCATCCGCGTGCCGGCCAAGCCGGACCAGGCCGACCCGAAGAAGGCCAAGCAGGCCAACCTGCTGTCGCGCTCGGTCGAACTCGGCCTGCCCGCGCTGGCGGTAACCGACCTCAACAACCTGTTCGCCCTGGTGAAGTTCTACAAGGCCGCCGAAGGCGTGGGCATCAAGCCCATCGCCGGCGCCGACGTGATGATCGCCGAGGAAGGCCAGGACCCGTGGCGGATGACCCTGCTCTGCCGCGACCGCGAGGGCTACCTGAGCCTGTCGCGGCTGCTGACCCGCGCCTGGATGGAAGGCCACCGGCCCGAAGGCGGCGTGGCGATCCACCCGGACTGGCTGAAGGCCGGCAATGCCAACCTGTTCGCGCTGGCCGGCCGTGACAGCCTGGCCGGCCGCCTGGCGCTGGACGGCAAGCACGATCTCGCCGAGCAGCAGCTGGCCGACTGGCAGCGCGCGTTCGGCGACGGCCTGCACCTGGAACTGACCCGCACCGGCCGCGAAGGCGAGGAAACCTTCAACCGCTTCGCGCTGATGGCCGCCGGCCAGCGCGGCCTGCCGGTGGTGGCCAGCAACGACGTGCGCTTCCTGGCGCCGACCGATTTCAGCGCACACGAAGCGCGCGTGTGCATTTCCACCGGCCGCGTGCTGGACGACCCCAAGCGCCCGCGCGAGTACAGCGACCAGCAGTACCTGAAGTCAGCCGAGGAGATGTGCGCGCTGTTCGCCGACATCCCCGATGCCATCGACAACACGCTGGCGCTGGCCGAGCGCTGCAACATCGAGATGCGGCTGGGCACCTACTTCCTGCCCAACTACCCCGTACCCGACGACGAGACCCTGGACACCTGGATCCAGAAGATGTCGCGCGACGGCCTGGAAGAGCGCCTGGAGAAGAATCCGCTGGCGCCGGGCAAGACCCGCGAGGAGTACTTCGAACGCCTGGAGTTCGAGCTCAACACCATCATCAAGATGGGCTTCCCGGGCTACTTCCTGATCGTTGCCGACTTCATCCAGTGGGGCAAGAACCAGGGCATCCCGATCGGCCCCGGCCGTGGTTCGGGCGCCGGTTCGCTGGTGGCGTGGGCGCTGAAGATCACCGATCTGGACCCGCTGCCGTACAACCTGCTGTTCGAGCGATTCCTGAACCCGGAACGCGTGTCGATGCCCGACTTCGACATCGACTTCTGCATGGACCGCCGCGATGAAGTGATCGACTACGTCGCGCGCAAGTACGGGCGCGAGCGCGTCAGCCAGATCATCACCTACGGCACCATGGCGGCCAAGGCCGTGGTGCGCGACTCCGGCCGCGTGCTGGGCTTCCCGTACGGCCTGGTCGACGGCGTCTCCAAGCTGATCCCGAACATCCTGGGCATCCACCTGAAGGATGCGCTGGGCAAGGGCAAGGAAGGCCCCAGCTCGGAAATGGCCTCGGCCGAACTGATCCAGCGCTACGAGACCGAGGACGATGTCCGCGACCTGATCGACCTGGCGCTGCAGCTGGAAGACCTGACCCGCAACGCCGGCAAGCACGCCGGTGGCGTGGTGATCGGGCCCGAGCCGCTGAGCGAGTTCTGCCCGCTGTACGCTGAACACGACGAGAACGGCCTGGGCAAGAACCCGGTCACCCAGTTCGACAAGAACGACGTGGAAGAAGTCGGCCTGGTGAAGTTCGACTTCCTCGGCCTGCGCACGCTGACGATCATCGACTGGGCGGTGAAGGCGATCAACAAGCGCCACGAGCGCGCCGGCATCCCGCCGGTGGATATCGCTGCGATCCCGCTGGACGATGCGCCCACCTACAAGGACATCTTCGCCAACGGCAACACCGGTGCGGTGTTCCAGTTCGAATCCTCGGGCATGCGCCGCCTGCTGAAGGACGCACGCCCCGACCGCTTCGAAGACCTCATCGCGCTGGTGTCGCTGTACCGACCCGGCCCGATGGACCTGATTCCCTCGTTCAACGCGCGTAAGCACGGCCAGGAAGAAATCATCTATCCCGACCCGCGCACCGAAGCGATCCTGAAGGACACCTACGGCATCATGGTGTACCAGGAGCAGGTGATGCAGATGGCGCAGATCGTCGGCGGCTACTCGCTGGGCGGCGCCGACCTGCTGCGCCGTGCGATGGGCAAGAAGGTGCCGGCCGAAATGGCCAAGCACCGCGAAATCTTCCGCGAAGGTGCGGCCAAGGACGGCGTCGACGAGGCCAAGGCCGACGCGATCTTCGACCTGATGGAGAAGTTCGCCGGCTACGGCTTCAACAAGTCGCACGCTGCCGCCTACGCGCTGGTCAGCTACCAGACCGCCTGGCTCAAGCGCCATTACCCGGCCGAGTTCATGGCAGCCACGCTGTCTTCGGACATGGACAACACCGACAAGGTGGTCGGCTTCCTGGACGAGGTGCGCAACCTCGGCCTGACCGTGCTGCCGCCGAAGGTGAACCAGTCCGCCTTCATGTTCGAAGCGGCCACGCCGGACACCATCCAGTACGGCCTGGGCGCGATCAAGGGCGTCGGCCAGGGTGCCTGCGAAGCGGTGGTGGACGAGCGCCTGAAGGGCGGCGACTACAAGGACCTGCTCGACTTCTGCACCCGCGTCGGTTCGGCCAAGCTCAACCGGCGCACGCTGGAAGCGATGATCAACTGCGGTGCGCTGGACGAGCTGGGCCATAACCGTGCCTCGCTGATGCTGCAGCTGCCGGAAGTGATCAAGGCCACCGAGCAGATGGCGCGCGAGCGTGCCTCGGGCCAGAACTCGCTGTTCGGCGGCCCCGACCCGAGCACGGTGACCATCCAGCTGGACCTGGTCGAAGCCGAGGAATGGCCGCTGCTGCAGCGCCTGAACGGCGAGCGCGACACGCTGGGCTTCTACCTCAGCGGGCATCCGTTCGACCCATGGCGCGACGATGTGCGCGACCTGGTCGGCAACGACCTGGGCTCGGTCGAGAAGATCTGGAGTTCCAGCAACAGTGGTGGCGGCGGTGGCAACGGCGGTGAAAAGCGCTGGCGCCCGGAAGTGCCGACCGTGCTGGCCGGCCAGGTGGTCGGCGTGCGCCGCAAGGGCGAAAGCCAGATCTTCATCCAGCTCGAGGACGGTCGCGGCCGCGTCGAGTGCAGCGCGTTCTCCGATGCCATGGCCGAGTTCGGCCACCTGATGACCAAGGACCGCATCCTGGTGGTCAAGGGCGGCCTGCGCGAGGACGAGTTCAACGGCGGCTATGCGCTGCGCATCCGCCAGTGCTGGGATTTCGACGAGGTCTGCGCCAACTACGCCACGCGCCTGTCGCTGCGCCTGGACCTGCGCCAGCAGCGGCCGGTCTGGGAACGCGTCAATGCCGTGCTCGACCGCCACCGCCCCGGGCGCACGCCGCTGCGCCTGGACCTGCTGCTGAAGGGCCCGCAGGGCGGCGTGGCCGGCATGCTCGATGTCTCCGGGCAGAGCGCGGTGCGCATCGATTCCAAGCTGATGGAGGCGCTGCGCGCCGACCCGGCCGTGCGCACGCTGAAAGTGCGCTACAGCCCGCCGTGGGCCAACTGAGGCTGGCCCACGCCCCGGGCTGACTGGCGCCCCCTGCCCGGCTGGGGTACCGTCGCCTTCCAGACGAAGGCGTACGGGCCATTGCTGCGCATTCGGCTAGAATTCCCCTCTTCTTTACACGACGGCTTCCGATGAATCCGAACTACCTCGACTTCGAGCAACCCATCGCCGACCTGGAAGCCAAGATCCAGGAACTGCGCAACGCCAGTGCCGGACCGGCGGTCAATGTCGAGGCCGAGGTTCACGCCCTGCAGGACAAGCTGCGCCTGCGCACCGCGCAGATCTTCCGCAACCTGACCTCCTGGCAGGTGCTGCAGCTGGCCCGCCATCCGTCGCGCCCGTACACCGCCGATTACCTGCGCATCATCTTCGATGAATTCCAGGAGCTGGCCGGTGACCGCGCCTTCGCCGACGACAAGGCCATCATGGGTGGCCTGGCCCGCATCAACGGCCGTTCGGTGATGGTGATCGGCCACCAGAAGGGCCGCGACACCAAGGAAAAGATCAAGCGCAACTTCGGCATGCCCAAGCCGGAGGGCTATCGCAAGGCCCTGCGCCTGATGAAGATGGCCGAACGCTTTGGCCTGCCGGTGCTGACCCTGATCGACACCGCCGGCGCCTGGCCGGGCATCGACGCCGAATCGCGCGGCCAGTCCGAAGCCATCGCCCGCAACCTGATGGAGATGGCCGAGCTGAAGGTGCCGGTGATCTGCACGGTGATCGGCGAAGGCGGCTCCGGCGGCGCGCTGGCGCTGGGCGTGGGCGACCGCACCGTGATGCTGGAATACGCGGTGTACTCGACCATCACCCCGGAAGGCTGCGCCTCGATCCTGTGGAAGGATGCCGGCAAGGCCAAGGACGCTGCCGAGCAGCTGGGCCTGACCGCGCCGCGCCTGAAGAGCCTGGGCCTGGTCGACAAGGTGGTGCGTGAGCCGACCGGCGGCGCCCACCGCAACCCGACCCAGATGGCCAAGCGCCTGAAGGCCGTGCTGCTGAACGAGCTGGAAGCGCTGGACGGCCTGTCCACCGAGCAGCTGCTGGAGCGCCGCTACGCGCGCCTGCGCAGCTACGGCACCTACGAAGCCGCATAAGCCCGGTAGTGCCGGCCGCTGGCCAAACCTGGTAATGCCGGCCGGTGGCCAAACCCGGTAGTGCCGGCCGCTGGCCGGCAACATGCAGGCGATTGCAGATACGAAAGAGCCGGGCAGATGCCCGGCTCTCTTCGTTTGCGCGTTGAGGACATCCACGCCTCAGAACGGCTTGGCCAGCACCAGCCAGACAATCGGAATGAAGGCCAGCAACGGAATCTCGTTGATCCAGCGCAGCGCGCGCGAGGACGGCAGCGTGCGGCCCTTGGCCACGCCCTTCAGCAGGCGCCCGGTCCAGATGAAATACACCAGCAGCAGCACCACCAGGCCCAGCTTGGCGTGCAGCCAGCCGGCGCCACCGGGCGCGACCATGGTCGGGAAATCCGGGATGACCTTGTAGCCCAGCCACAGCACCAGGCCCAGCACGAAGGCCAGCCCGAACATCGAATGGCCGAAACGGTACAGGCGCAGACCCATCAGCTGCAGGCGCTCGCCCACCGCCGGCTGGCCCGCGGTCTCGGCGAGGTTCACCAGGATGCGCGGCAGGTAGAACACCGTTGCCATCCAGGCCACCACGAACACGATGTGGAAGGTCTTGACCCAGTAATAGCTCTGCATGCGCTCGCTCCGGCGGCTGGCGGTGATGGGCGCCCATTGTCGCAGTAGAGCCACCCCATGGGTGGATGCCGCGGCCAATCGACGCACTCACCATCGCAGCCACGCATGGCGTGGCTCTACTGCCGGTTTGCCCGCCGGTCGCAGTAGAGCCACCCCATGGGTGGATGCCGCGGCCAATTGCCGCACCACAGTAGAGCCATCCCATGGATGGCTGCCTACCGCACCATTGCAGCCACGCATGGCGTGGCTCTACTGCCGGTTCGCCCGCCGGTCGCAGTAGAGCCACCCCCTGGGTGGATGCCGCGGCCAATTGCCGCACCACGGCCGCGACGCCGTACGATAGGCGCCGTTTTCACCCTCTACGTGCCCTGCCCCATGGACAAGACCTACGACGCCGCCTACTTCCAACGCTGGTACCGCCGGGCCGATATCGGCGGCAGCGCCCGCCTGGCGCGCAAGGTCGCCCTGGCCGTGGCCACCGCCGAGTACTACCTGGAGCGGCCGGTGCGCAGCGTGCTCGACATCGGCTGCGGCGAAGGCGCCTGGCGCGCGCCGCTGCTGAAGCTGCGTCCGAAGGTCCAATACCTCGGCTTCGACAGCAGCGAGTACGCTGTACGCCGTTACGGCCGCACCCGCAACCTGCACATGGCCAGCTTCGGCGATTTCGCCTGGCTGCGGCCCTGTGCCCCGGTCGACCTGCTGGTGTGCTCGGACGTGATGCACTACGTGCCCGACCGCGAACTGCGCGCTGGCCTGGCCGGCGTGGGCGAGCTGACCGCCGGGGTGGCCTTCCTGGAGACCTTCGCGGCCGAGGATGCGTTCGACGGCGACCATGAGGGCTTCCAGGCCCGGCCGGCGCGCTGGTACCGCCGCGAGCTGGCCCGCCAGGGCCTGCAGGCCGTTGGTTCACACCTGTGGCTGGGCCCGGGTCTGGCCAGCGAGGCCGCCGCGCTGGAAAAGATGTGAATCCGGATTCATTATTTTTGCCCCACTTAACCTGTGGGACGCCCGGATGGGATATGCTGCGCGGCAACATATGACCATACATATTCGGTCGTCATGCTCTATCAACTACACGAACTGACCCGCAACCTGCTCGCCCCCTGGGTGCACCAGGCCCAGGCCAACGCCAGGTTCTTCGCCAACCAGGGCCACTGGTGGTCGCAGATGCCGGGCGCTGATCGCCTGGCGGCGGTCAATGAACTCTTCCATCGCATCGGCAAGGATTACGAGAAGCCCGAATGGGGCATCAACGAAATCGACGTCGAAGGCGAGCGCGTGCCGATCGTCGTGCACGAGGAAGTGAGCAAGCCGTTCTGCAAGCTGCTGCGCTTCAAGCGCCACAGCAACGAAGCCGACCAGCTGCACACGATGCTCAACCAGCCGTTCGTGCTGGTGGTGGCGCCCCTGTCGGGCCACCACGCCACGCTGCTGCGCGATACCGTGCGCACGCTGCTGCGCGACCACCGCGTGTACGTCACCGACTGGGTGGATGCGCGCATGGTGCCGGCCAGCGAGGGTGAGTTCGGGCTGGACGACTACATCGCCTACATCCAGGAGTTCATCCGCCACCTCGGCGTGGAGCGCCTGCACGTGGTGAGCGTGTGCCAGCCGACGGTGCCGGTGCTGGCCGCGGTTTCGCTGATGGCCAGCCGTGGCGAGCCGACCCCGCGCTCGCTGGTGATGATGGGTGGCCCGATCGATGCGCGCTGCAGCCCGACCGCAGTGAACAACCTGGCCACGCAGAACCCGCTGTCGTGGTTCGAGAACAACGTCATCCACACCGTGCCGGCCAGCTACCCCGGCGCCGGCCGCCGCGTGTATCCGGGCTTCCTGCAGCACGCCGGCTTCCTGTCGATGAACCCCAGCCGCCACTTCAGTTCGCACTGGGATTTTTACACCGACCTGGTCAAGGGCGACCTGGAAGACGCCGACGCGCACCGCACGTTCTACGACGAGTACAACGCGGTGCTGGACATGCCGGCCAAGTACTACCTCGACACCATTTCGGTGGTGTTCCAGGACTTCCTGCTGCCGCGTGGCGAGTGGGTGGTCAATGGCGAGAAGGTCGACCCGTCGGCCATCCGCGATACCGCGCTGCTGAGCATCGAAGGCGAGCTGGATGACATCGCCGGCCTCGGCCAGACCGAAGCCGCGCAGGCGCTGTGCACCGGCATCGCGGCCGACCGCCGCGAGCATTTCATCGTCGAAGGCGCCGGCCACTACGGCATCTTCAGCGGCCGCCGCTGGCGCGAAGTGGTGTACCCGAAGGTGCGCGATTTCTTCGCAGCCCATGCCGAGGCACCGGCTGCCAAGGCCACGAAGAAGAAGAGCAACGTCACCCCGTTGCGGCGCAAGGCGGGTTGATTCCCCGCCCGGGGTCGGATCCCTTTCCAACGGAAAGGGCTCTGACCCCAGCGCGATCAAATCCGGGGTCAGAGCCCTGTTCTGCGAACAGGGATCCGACCCCAGGCTGTTACAGCCGCACCAGCAGGTGCTTGGCCAGCAGTCCATGCAGCTTGCCGATGCCGCGGGCCAGGTGCATCGTCAGCAGCAGCAGCAGCGCGCCCACCACGGCCAGCACCGGGGTTGCAGCCAGTGGCAGCACGTTGGTGCCGTCGATGTAGATGCTCGGCACGCTCAAGTCGAGCAGCGCCGCCACCGGCGACCAGATGAAGGCCAGCGACACCGACAGCAGGGTGACCGCAATCGTGAAGTAGACCACGCCCAGCGGCAGCATCAGCAGGAAATACAGCAGCGTCAGCCAGGTGCGGCCGTCGGTGAACATGTCGCCGATGCGCTGCAGCCAGGTGCGGCTGCGATCGGTGTAGCGCGGCCGGCGCGGCATGCGCTCGCCCAGCAGCGCTTCCACCAGGCGCCCTTCCAGCAAGGCCAGCCCACGCACCGAGCCGAAGAACAGCACCGTCAGCGGTATGCCGATGATCAGGATCAGCAGGCCCAGCGACAGCGACAGGCCGGTCACCACCCAGGTGAAGAAGAAGGTGCCCGTGGCCAGCGACAGCAGCATGTAGAACAAGGCGCCGTAGGTGTGCGGATCCATCACCACGCCGAAGAAGCGCGCCATCAGCGAACGCTGCGGCGGTACCGGCGTCGGCGCGGCCGGTGCCACGCCGCTGGCTTCGGCGGCGGCGCGCAGCACCGGGCTGGTGTCCGCACGCG
Organism: Stenotrophomonas sp. S39; assembly: GCF_016624665.1. Lineage (NCBI taxonomy): Bacteria > Pseudomonadati > Pseudomonadota > Gammaproteobacteria > Lysobacterales > Lysobacteraceae > Stenotrophomonas > Stenotrophomonas sp. S39. Next base: position 59,884 of record NZ_JACVTT010000011.1, read on the forward strand.
GCGTGCGCATCGCGCGGTTCACGGTCACCTCGGTTTCGCGGTAGATCTCCGCCACTTCCGCCGGTGCGCCGTAGCTGCCGGCGACATCGGCGATCACCTCGGCTTCGCTGCGGCCCGGCTGTGCGGCCAGTTCGGAACGCAGGTATTCCTCGGCGTCGTACAGGGCGTCCTGCACCATCGCCGCGTCGGCGCCCTGCAGCGCCGCACGCAGCTGCGCCAGGTACTGGGTGATCGTGGTGGGCAGGCCAGTGCCTGCCAGGTTCTGCTCGTTCATTGCGGTACCCCCTCCAACACGGAATCGACGGAATCGCGGGTGGCCTGCCAGGCCTGGCGCCACTGCGCCAGCACCTCGTGGCCACGTTCATTGATGCGGTAGTAGCGGCGCGGTGGCCCGCTGCTGGACGGCTCGACATGGCTCTCGAGCAGGCCGGCGCCTTCCAGGTTGCGCAGCACCGGGTACAGCGCGCTCTGCTTGCCGCTCAGCACGCCCTCACCCACGCGCTCCAGCTCCTTGGCGATGAGGTATCCGTACAGCGGCTCCCCCGCCCGGGCCAGCACCGCCAGCAGGGCCAGCGACACCGTTCCGGCACTGAGCTCCTTCTGGAACTTCTTCAGGTGGACGTCGTCTTCGGTCATGACCGGCCCTCCACTATGTTGGAGTCAACAGTAGTGTGAAGTCCGGTATAGCGAATGTGTCGTTAGTCACCCTGCAGGTTGGCGTGGACGAGCCGGTCGCGCAGAATCGAAGCCTCGTTCATGTTCCGGGGTTTCCATGTCGCACCGTCGTCGCCTTGCCCTGACCACCCTCGCCCTCGCCTGCCTGCTGCCGGCCCTGGCCAGCGCGGCCACGCCCTACCGCAGCCCGCAGCAGATCCTCGATGCGTCGGCGGCCAGCGACTGGCGTACGCCGGACCCGGCCAACCTGCTGTACATGGACCTGCCGGCCGGGCGGGTCATCATCGAACTGGCGCCGCAGTTTGCTCCGCGCCATGTGGCCAACATCCAGACCTTCGCCCATGAGCACTTCTGGGATGGCACCAGCATCTACCGCTCGCAGGACAATTTCGTGGTGCAGTTCGGCGATGCCGACGCCGATGACGCGGCCAAGGCCAAGCCGTTCGGCAGCGCCGCGCGCAAGTTGCCGGCCGAATTCGAGCGCGCCAGCGCCGGCCTGAAGGTGGGCGTGCTGCCCGACCGCGATGGCTGGGCCGCGCAGACCGGTTTCGTCGAGGGCTTCCCGGTGGGCCAGGACCCGCAGGCCGGCAAGGCCTGGCTGGCCCACTGCTACGGCATGCTCGGTGCCGGCCGCAGCAATGAAGAAGACAGCAGCATCGGCGCCGAACTGTACGTGGTGACCGGGCAGTCGCCGCGCCAGCTGGACCGCAACATCACCCTGGTCGGCCGCGTGCTGAAGGGCATGGAACTGCTCAGCGCGATCCCGCGCGGGCCGGCGCCGATGGGCTTCTATGAAGACCCGAAGCTGCGCACGCCGATCGTCTCGATCCGCCGGGCGAGCGATGTGCCCGCGGCCGAGCGCACGCCGATCCAGGTGCTGCGCACCGATTCGAAGACCTTCGCCGATACGGTGGAAGCACGCCGCAACCGCGTGGATGACTTCTACAAGCGCCCGGCCGGGCATATCGACCTGTGCAATATTCCGGTGCCGGTGCGGTAGTACTTCGGCTTTTTTCAGTTGACGCGCACTGAAGGCGCTTCATTGTTCATGGGCGTCACTTTTCTTTGCCCGCGCAAAGAAAAGTAACCAAAAGAAACGCGCCGCCGTCCGCGAGCCGGCGCTGCGCGCCGGTTCCCTGCGCTCCTCGGTCCGTCGAGGGACGGCGCGGAACTCGCTGCGCTCAGACACCCGCGCCTCTTCGCCCTCGCCGGACCTGCGGTGCTCGGCTCGCTCCAAGGCGGACCCAGATCAAGATCCACAGCCGCGCGCGCAAGCATGGAGGACGCTGCCGGGCAGCGCCCGGCACGACCCGTGTGTCGGTACGCTCAGCCCTTCTGGCTGACGGCCACGCTGCCAAGGATCAGGCCGCCGGCAATCAGCATCTGCAGGGTCACCGGTTCGTCGAGGAACAGCCACGCGAATGCGGCGCCGAACAGCGGAATCAGATAAGTCACCGTCGACGCACGCGAGGGGCCGATGCGGCCGATCAGGCGGTAGAACATCAGGAAGGCCAGCCCGGTGCACGCCACGCCCAGCGCGATCGCGGCACCCCAGGCCTTGCCCGGAATCGCCGCCTGCGGCCAGTGCGTCACCGCCATCGGCAGCATCCACAGCGAGGCGCAGCCCAGCGTTGCCGCCGCCGCTGCTGCCGAGGGCAGGCCGGTCATGTGCCGCTTCACCAGGTTCACGCCGAGGCCGTACAGCAGCGAGGCGGCCGCACCGGCCAGCACCGCCATGCCGATGCTCAGGCCGGACACTTTGGCCGTGGCCAGCACCACCACGCCGGCAAAGCCGACCAGCAGCGCGCTGGCACGGCGCACGCCGATCTTCTCGCCGAAGAACAGGAAGGCGATCAACGCGGCAAACAGCACCGTCATCGCGTTGCAGATGGCGCCGATGGCCGCTGGCGCCTGCTCGGCCGAATAGGCGAACAGCACGAACGGCAGCGCCGAGTTGATCAGGCCGATCGGCGCCAGCCACAGCCAGCGGCGCGGCGGGAACTGCGCGCGGGCACGCCACAGGAACGGCATCAGTACCAGCGCGCCCAGCACCAGCCGCACCTCTACCAGCGCGAACGGGCCGAACGAGGGCACGGCCACGCGCATGAACAGGAACGAGCAGCCCCAGATCGCGCCCAGCAGGGTCAGCTCCAACGGGGTGCGCCAATCACGCTCAGCCACCTGCGGTACCGCGTTCATGCCCTGCCTCCGTCCTGCGCCTGCGCTATGCCTGGACCCACAGGATCATCCGCAGACGCCCGCTGCACAAGCGCGTAGTATCGCTGACAGCCACAAATATGGTTTGAGGCTCGACATGCAGCTACGCCCTTCCCTGCTCCCCGCACTGGCCGTGTTCGCGGTGGCCGCACGCCACCAGAACTTTGCCCAGGCCGCCCAGGAGCTGCACCTGACTGCCAGCGCGGTCAGCCACCACGTGCGCCGCCTGGAGGAGGTGCTGGAGGTTCGCCTGTTCCTGCGCCATGCGCGCGGCGTGCGCCTGACCGCCGAGGGCCGGCAGCTGGCCGACGCCGCCAGTGCCGCGTTCACCGATGTCGCCGCCGTTGCCCACCACCTGCAGCCGGATGCGGACAGCGTGCCGCTGCGCATCACCACCCTGCGCTCGCTGTCGTACTGCTGGCTGCTGCCACGCCTGCCACGCTTTACCCAGGCGCACCCGCACATCCGCATCGAACTGCACACCGGCAGTGGCCTGGACCGCTACGACGAGAACGGGCCGGAGGTCGGCATCCGCTACGGGCTGGGCCAGTGGCCGGGCCTGCATGCGCAGCACCTGATGGACGACAACCTGTTCCCGGTCGCGTCGCCCGCCTTGCCCGGCGTGGAAGCACTGCAGGACCCCGCGCGCATCGCCGAGCTGCCCCTGCTGACCGATCTCTCGCCGCAGGGCTGGCGCGACTGGTTCCGCCATGCCGGCGTGCGGCCGCCCTCGCCCTTGCCGCCCATGCACACCTTCGCCGACAGCACCGATGCGATGCGCGCGGCGGTGTACGGCATGGGCGCGGTGCTGGCGCGTACCCACGTCGCCCAGCCCTACCTGCAGCGCTATGAAGTGGTGCGACTGCCCGGCCCGGCCCTGAAGGCGCGCTACGCCTACTACGTGGTGCATGCCGAAGCGCAGCCGCCCAGCCCGGCCGCGCGCGTGTTCATCGACTGGCTGCTGGCCCAGGCGCAGGACGAGCGCACGCCCATCCCCGCCCTGCCCGACAGCCTGCTGGGGCGCCCGCCCACGGCCGGCTGACTGCGCCCTCACCCGGTCTTTTCCCTTCGCTGGCTAGGCTGCAGGCAACCCCACTCTGTGTACCCGCCATGCCAATGCTGCGACTGCGCATCACCGGAACCGAAGACGACGCCCGCGCCATCAGCGACCTGCTGCTGGGCCTGGAAGGCATCGAACATGTCGAAGAAACCGACGACCTGATGCCGCACATGGACGACGATGATTCCAGCTCGGCCGGCCTGTCCGATGACATCGGCCCGGGCATCCACGAACTGGAAGTGGAAGTCGGCAACGAAACCACCGCGCAGAAGGTGCGCGATGCGGTGCAGGAGCTGGCACTGGAACTGGACGTGTTCGTCGAGTACGAGACCGACGAGGGCTGAGGGCTTCGCCGGGCCTGGCCCGGCGTTACCCGTTGCCGGCGCTTACGCCTTGCGGCGCCGCCTGCGCCACAGCGCCAGCCCCACCCAACCCAGCAGCCACAGCACCACGCCTACGGGCACCAGTGCCGCAACAGCGCGGATGACGAAGGCCACGCTGCTGGTGAACACGCCGCCGAAGTCGCGTACCGCGGCGCCGATCTCGCTGCGCCCGGTTTCGCCTGACGGCGGTTCCAGCTGCACGGTCACCAGCTGCGTATCGATGCGGCGGCGCTGCTGTGCAGCCTCGCGGTTGGCGGCTTCCAGGCCGGCCTCGATTTCCGACATGCGCTGCGAGATGGCCAGCAGGTCGGCCACCTTGACGTCGGCCCGCTGCTGCATCACCGACAGCTTTTCGTATTCGCGCTGCAGGCGGTCCTGCGTGCGGCGGGTGTCGGCCACCTGCTCGGCAAGGTCTTCGGCATCGGTGGAGCGGTTGGCAACGTGCCCGTCGCGGCCGGCCAGTGCAATGAACGGCCCCACCCCGTCGGGCGCGAGACGGACGCGGATGCGCGCCTCGTGAAGCAGCGCGTCGGGGCGTGGCGTGTAATCGCCTTCGCTCATCTCCAGCAGCGTGCAGTCACCAAACTGGGCCTTCTGGCAGGACTCCGCCAGGGCCTGCAGGCGCGGGCCGATGCGCTCGCCGTCCAGTTCAACGCGGACCTCGTGGGTGTAGGCCAGGAACTGACCCTCGCCCTGCTTGATCGCGGCCATGGGTGCGGGCGCGCCACCACCGGGTGCGCGCTCCTTGTTGGCGCAGCTGGTGCCTGCCAGGACCACCAGTGCCAACAGCGCGATCATCGCGCCCCGCCCGGGGAAAACGCTTCTTCCTTGAACCTGCATCTCGTTGCCCTCCTGGGGCGTGGGATTCCTGCCAGCGCCCATGGTAATCCTATGGCAGGGGGACAAAGCGCCCCGCGCGCCCTATGCTCGGGGATTGATCCCAGTACAGGAACGCCGATGCGCCCGCATCTCCTTGCCCTTGCCCTGGTCGCCGCCCTGGCCGGTTGCCAGCCGGCCGACGCCCCGACCAATGGTTCCACCCCGGCCGCCAGTCAGCAGGCCGGCGACGCGGCGGTCGATGCCGCCTTCGCCGACCTGTCCAAGCGTGCGCTGGACACCTGGATGCAGCTGTCCCCGGTCAGCGCCACCCAGATCGGCGACCACCGCTATGACAGCGAGATCGACGACCTGAGCGCGGCCGGCCAGCAGAAGACCGTGGACGCGTACAAGGGCCTGCTCGCCGAGCTGGACAAGATCGACGTGGCCAAGCTGGGCCGCGAGAACCAGGTCGACGCGGCGATCCTGCGCAACCAGCTGCAGTCGGAAATCTGGAACAGCGAGGTGCTGCAGTCCGGCAAGTGGGACCCGCAGCTCTACAACGGCCTGGCCGGCAGCGCCCTGTACGGCCTGATGGCCCGTGAGTTCGCACCGCTGCCCGACCGCCTGAAGTCGGCCACCGCGCGCATGGAAAAGCTGCCGGCGATCTTCGCCCAGGCCCGCGAGAACCTCGACCCGGCACGCGTGCCGAAGATCCACGCCGAGACGGTGGCCAAGCAGAACAAGGGCATCCTCAGCATCGTCAATACCTTCATCACCCCGCATATCGGCGAACTGCCGCAGGCCGACCAGCAGCGCCTGCAGGCTGCCATCGACGGCCTGAAGAAGGCCGTGGACGAACAGCAGGCCTGGCTGGACAAGACCCTGGTGCCGAACGCCAAGGGTGACTTCCGCATCGGTGCGGAAAAGTACGACCAGAAGCTGAAGTTCGCGCTGAATTCCTCGCTGTCGCGCCAGGAGATCGGCGAGCGTGCACGCGCCGAACTCAAGCGCGTGCGCGAGGACATGTACGGCATCGCGCAGACCGTGCTGAAGGACAAGCCGGGCGCACCGGAGATGCCGGCGCAGCCGACCGATGAGCAGCAGCAGAAGGCCATCGAGGCCGCGCTGGAGCTGGCATATGCCGACAAGCCGGCGCGCGACAAGGTGGTCGACGATGCCAAGGCCGCGCTGGAGCAGTCCACCGCGTTCGTGCGCGAACACGACCTGATGACCCTGCCCGATGCGCCGGTGGACATCATCCTGATGCCCGAATTCCAGCGCGGCGTGGCCGTGGCCTACTGCGATTCGCCGGGCCCGCTGGACAAGAACCTGAAGACCTTCTACGCCGTCTCGCCGATTCCGGACGACTGGAGCGACAAGCAGGTCGATTCGTTCCTGCGTGAGTACAACTCGCGCATGATCCACCTGCTGAGCATCCACGAAGGTACCCCGGGCCACTACCTGGAAGGCTGGCACTCGGCCAAGTTCCCGTCGACCCTGCGTGCGGTGCTGCGTTCGGGCCTGTTCGCCGAAGGTTGGGCGGTCTACACCGAGCGCATGATGCAGGAGCAGGGTTACCTCGACAACGACCCGCTGTTCCACCTGGTGCAGCTGAAGTTCTACCTGCGCACGATCTCCAACGCGATCCTCGACCAGGGCGTGCACGTGGACAACTGGGATCGCGAGAAGGCGATGCACCTGATGACCCACGACGCGTTCCAGCAGGAAAGCGAAGCCTCGGGCAAGTGGGTGCGCGCACAGCTGACCTCGGCGCAGCTGCCGACCTACTTCGTCGGTGCACAGGAACACTTCGACACCCGCAAGGCGATGCAGGACAAGCTGGGCGACAAGTTCAACCTGAAGGCCTATCACGACCAGATGCTGTCCTACGGCGCGCCGCCGGTGCGCTTCGCACGGCAGCTGATGCTGGACCAGCCGATCGAGTGAGTTGGAAGGTGGGTGCGGACCGTTGGTCCGCACCGCGGATAGGTTCATCCACGCATGGCGTGGATCTACTGCACCCGGTGGTGGGTGCGGACCGTTGGTCCGCACTGCGGATGGGTTCATCCACGCATGGCGTGGATCTACTGCACTCCGGTGGTGGGTGCGGACCGTTGGTCCGCACTGCGGATGGGTTCATCCACG
>NZ_JACVTT010000120.1:0-11217 GCF_016624665.1 Stenotrophomonas sp. S39
TGCGCGACGAGTTCGGCAACCCGCGGGTGCCGTGAGCATGGCTGAGGTGTGCCGACCAACGGTCGGCACCCACCAGAGCAGCGGTAATCAGCGTTCGACGATCGCCACCACGCCCATGCCGCCGGCGGTGCAGATCGACACCAGCGCGCGGCCACCGCCGCGTTCGGCCAGCTGCTTGGCCGCCGTCGCGATCACGCGTGCGCCGGTGGCGGCGAACGGGTGGCCGGTGGCCAGCGACGAACCCAGCAGGTTGATCTTGTCCGGGTCGATGCGGCCCATCGGTGCATCCAGGCCCAAGCGGTTGCGGCAGTAATCCTCGCTCTCCCACGCACGCAGGGTGCACAGCACCTGCGCGGCGAAGGCTTCGTGGATCTCGTAGATGTCGAAGTCCTGCAGGGTCAGGCCGTTGCGCTTGAGCATCTCCGGCACGGCCACGGTCGGCGCCATCAGCAGGCCTTCGCCGTGCACGAAATCCACTGCCGATACATGGGCATCGCGCAGGTAGGCCTGCGGTTCGTGGCCGTGCGCGCGGGCCCATTCCTCGCTGGCCAGCAGCACCGCCGCGGCACCATCGGTGAGCGGGGTGGAGTTGGCAGCGGTGAGGGTGCCACGGCCGGAGACCTTGTCGAAGGCCGGCTTCAGCGTGGCCAGCTTTTCCAGCGAGGTGTCCGCGCGCAGGATGTTGTCACGCTCGACGCCGCGGAACGGGGCGATCAGGTCGTTGAAGAAGCCGCGCTCGTAGGCGGCGGCCAGCTTCTTGTGCGAGGACACCGCCCATTCGTCCTGCGAATCGCGCGAGATGTTCCATTCCTTGGCCATGTCCTCGCAATGGTCGCCCATGCTCTTGCCGGTGCGCGGCTCGGCCACGCCGGGGAACTCGGGCTTGAGCTCGGAGAACTTGAAGCCGGCAGTGAGCGCGCGGATCTTGTCGCCGGTGCTCTTGGCACGGTTGGCGGCCAGCAGGCGCGCGCGCAGCTTCTTGCCGTAGACGATCGGCACGTCGGACGTGGTGTCCGAACCACCACCGATGCCCGATTCGATCTGCCCCAGGGCGATCTTGTTGGCCACGGTGATGATGCTGTCCAGCGAGGTGCCGCAGGCGCGCTGCAGGGTGATGCCGGGGGTCAACGGCGACAGGCCGGAGGACAGCGTGGCTTCGCGGCCCAGGTTCCAGTCGCTGGAATGCTTGATGACCGCACCCATCGCCACTTCGCCGAGCTGCTGGCCGTGCAGGCCGAAGCGTTCGACCAGCGCGCCCAGTGTCCGCACCGACATGCCGAGGTTGCCGACATCCGAATACGCGGTGTTCTGGCGGCAGAACGGAATGCGGACGCCACCGAGGATGGCGACGGGACGAGCGTTGGGCATGGAGATACCTGGCATGGATGAGGGTGTCTGCAACATGGCCTGCACGACGGAGCAGGCATAATGGCGCCAAGTGTAGCTGCCGCCCTGTGATGGGCCAACCGTGGAACCATGAGCAAACCCGACCCCGCGATGAATGCCCTTGGCGTGCTGGCCCTGGAACTGGCCAACGGCGAAATCCCCCGCCAGGCGGTGCTCAGCGCCGACCAGGCCGGTGAACTGGCCGACCGTATCGGCCGTGACCTGGCCAAGCTGGTGCCGCAGGTGGCCGAGCTGGACCTGGTGTTCGCCGCCGCCCATTTCGACCCCGCTGAAATCCTGCGCCCGGGCTGGCCGATCCACCGCCGCCTGGAAGAGCTGCAGATGCGTGCCCCGGGCCGCAGCCAGGGCCCGCGCCTGCTGGCCTTCGGTGCCGGCGCCGATGGTGAGGTGCCGCTGCCGTTCCAGGCCGATGCGACGCTGGTGGGCGGTGGTCTGCGCGTGGTGCCCTTCCTGCTGACCGGCAGCGACGTGGCGACCACCGCGGCCGTGGCCGACGCGTTGGAAGATGTGCTGCTGGCCAACGGCATGGCCCACGCTGATACGGCGTTGATGGCGCAGAACAGCTTCGGTGCCCGCATCGAGCACGCGCGCTACTTCACCGTGAACGACCTGGCCGCGATGATGTCGATGCAGTACGACAACCAGGGCCTGGCCGCACTGTGGCCGCTGATCGAGACCGCGATCCTGGCCCCGGGCCAGGACGAGTGGCTGGAGAACGCACCCGAGCCGCTGCTGCGCTATACGCAGGGCGAGGCGCGCATGGCGCTGTTCGATCCGGCCGGCTGGTGCGCGTACTACAACCACAGCAAGGGCGATTGCGACCGCCTGCAGGGCATCTACGAGCAGTTCCTGATGCGCCAGCGGCAGATGGCCGCGGTGCTGGAAGCACACGGCGTGCCGGTGCTGTTCGTGCACTGCGAGGCCGGGCAGGACGCGCGCGAGCTGCTGGCGCGCTGATCCACAACGCCCGTGCGGGTAGTTGTAGAGCCGAGCCCATGCTCGGCTCAGGCCGCCTGTAGAGCAGCCGAGCATGGGCTCGGCTCTACAGGAAGCGATTGTGCCTTACGGGGCCTTCTGGATGACCGCGCAGGCCAGGCGCGCGCCGGCGTTGCCGGTCGGCTGGGTCTTGTAGTCGTCCGCGTCGGCGTGGACGATCAGGCCGCGGCCGATGATGTCGAAGTCATCACCCTTGCCGATGTTGACGTTGCTCGAGACCGGGCCGTCGATGGTGGCCACGCCCTTGTCGTCGGCCTTGATGTTGGGCATGTCGCCGCCGTGGTGCGGGTCGGCCGACACATTGCCGTGGTCCTGCTTGCCCGGGTTGAAGTGGCCGCCGGCGCTCATGCCGTCCGGCGCGCTGCAGTCGCCCTTCTCGTGGATGTGGAAGCCGTGCTCGCTGCCCGGCTTCAGGCCGCTGATCTGGCCGGTCACATGCACCTTGCCGTCGACCACCTTGAAAGTGACGCTGCCCTTGGTCTCGTTGCCCTGGGTCGGTGCCAGTTCGGCCGTGGCCGTGGCATCGGTGGCCGGGGCGGCTTCGGTAGCCGGTGCAGCGGCCGGATCAGCCGGTGCTGCCGAACCTTCGGCCGGGGTGGTGGCCGGCGCTTCGGCTTCCGGGGCGGCCGGCTGCTGGTTGCAGGCCGCCAGGCCCAGGGCGGCGATGGCCGCGAACAGCGAGGTATGGATCAGACGCATGGAACTCTCCTTGGAATGAAGCCCGTGGCGATCAGCGGGTAACCCGGATCACACCGCAGGCGATGCGGACGCCGGCATTGCCGGCGGGCTGGCTGCGATAGTCATCGGCGTTGGCATGCACGACCAGTGCACGTCCGGCGATATCGGTGGCGGCGCCTCCCCCAAGGGTAACGCCCTTCAGGTGCACATCGATGTTCGCGCGGCCCTGGGCATCGGCCTGCAGGTTGTCGATGTCGCCCAGGTGGTGCTTGCCGCTGCCGGCGCGGCCGTGCGCGCTGCCAGCGGGATTGAAGTGGTTGCCGGCGCTGCTGGCATCCACCGCGCTGCAGTCACCGCGTTCGTGGATGTGGAAGCCGGCCTGCTGCATCGGCTGCAGGCCACCGACCAGGCCGGTCAGGTGCACGCCACCGCTTTCGGTCTTCAGCACCAGGCGGCCACTGACGATGCTGGCCGAGGCCGGCGCCAGGTTGGCTTCGGCCAGCTGGGCCACGGGCGTGGTGACCACCGGCGGAGGGGTGGGCTGCGGCTTCTGCGGCGCGCTGCCACAGGCAGACAGCAGCACGGCGGCGGACAGCGGCAGGATGGCAGGTGACAGGCGCATCAGGAACTCCTTGCAGGGAACACTACGGACGGCATCGTCCATGGCGGATCAACAGTTCGGCAAGCGGGCGCGAGGACCGCGTGCACGGGCCGTTCAATGGCTCCCGCGGCGGCGGCCCGCGCCCAGCTTGCGGGTGAGCGTATTGCGGCCCAGGCCAAGCCGCGCGGCGGCTTCGGCGCGGCGGCCATGGGTAATCTGCAGCGCTGCCTCCAGCAGGGCGTGGTCCACCCGCTCGCGCACCTGCGCGTGCAGGCCTTCAGCGCCCTCGGCCAGCTGCCGCCGCGCCCATTCGGACAGCAGCGTTTCCCACTGCCCCGGGTCGGCGCCTGCGGCACTGCCACGGCGGCTGCGCGTGCGGTTCAGCGCGGTATCGACGTCGGCCACGCCGATGGTGTCGGCGGCGGCAAGTGCCGCCATGCGCCAGCAGACGTTCTCCAGTTCGCGCACGTTGCCGGGCCAGTCGTGCTCGCGCAGCGCCTGCAGGGCGGCAGCAGTGAGCCGCTTGGGCGGCGTGTCGAGCTTGTGCGCGGCGGCCGCCAGGAAGGTGGTGGCCAGCTGCGCGATGTCCTCGCGGCGCTCGCGCAGCGGCGGCAGCTGCAGGCGCACCACGTCCAGGCGGTGCAGCAGGTCGGCGCGGAACCTGCCCTGCGCGACCAGCCCTTCCAGGTCCTGGTGGGTGGCAGCGACCACGCGCACATCCACATGGATCAGCTCGCGCCCACCAACGCGGAAGAATTCGCCCTGGGCCAGCACGCGCAGCAGGCGGGTCTGCAGCGGCAGCGGCATGTCGCCGATTTCATCAAGGAACAGCGTGCCGCCGTTGGCCTGCTCGAAGCGGCCGATGTGGCGGCGCTGCGCACCGGTGAAGGCGCCGGCCTCGTGGCCGAACAGTTCGCTTTCCAGCAGTTCGGCCGGAATGGCGGCGGTGTTGAGCGCAACGAATGGTCCCTGTGCGCGCGGTGATTCGCGGTGCAGGGCATTGGCGACCAGTTCCTTGCCGGTGCCGGTTTCGCCGGTGATGAGCACCGTCAGCGGCGCCTGCGCCAGGCGCCCGATGGCGCGGAACAGCGCGCGCATCGGCGGCGTATCGCCCACCAGCTGCGGTGGCTGGTCGCTGGGCGCATCGGCCACCGGCGTGGGCGCGGCCAGTGCCGGTGCCACGACAGGCAGCACGCGCTGGGCCAGGGCCACCGCATCATCCAGATCGAAGGGCTTGGACAGGAACTCGTGGGCGCCGCCGCGGAACGCGCCGGCCGTGCTGGCCACATCGGTGTAGGCCGACATCACCACCACCGGCAACTGCGGCAACGCGGCCTTCAGCTTGTCCAGCAGCACCAGGCCATCGTCGCCAGGCATGCGCACGTCGGTGAACAGCAGCGCCGGCGCCGGGCCTTCGTTGAGGGCCTTCAGCGCAGGGGCGGCGCTGTCGAAATCGACGACCTGGTAGCCCGCCTCGCGCAGCGCGGTGCACAGCACGAAGCGCACGGCGCGGTCATCGTCGACCACCCAGATGCGCTGCGCGGTGGTGGGGGAATCAGACATCGCGCGGGGCCTCCTCGGCCGGGGCGGCGCCGTTGCCGATCGGCAGCAGCAGGGTGAACACGGTATGGCCCGGGCGCGAGCGGTAGGTGAGCGTGCCGCGGTGTTCGCGCGCGACCTGCTGGGCCAGTGCCAGGCCCAGGCCGGTGCCTTCGGCGCGGCCACTGACCAGCGGCAGGAACAGGTGCTCGGCCAGCTCCTCGGGCACGCCACGGCCGTCATCGGCGATTTCCAGGCGCAGGGCCAGCGTGTGCAGCTGTTCGGCGATGCGCACGCCGTGCTCGACGCGCGTGCGCAGGGTAATGACCCCGGCGCCGGCCTGGATGGCGTTGCGCACCAGGTTCCACACCGCCTGGGTGAGGCGGTCGGCATCGCCATCGAATTCGGGAATGCTGGGGTCGTAGTCGCGCTGCAGGCGCACGGCCCAGCCAGCCTCGCTTTCGGCCAGGCGCAGCACGCGTTCCAGCGAGGCGTGGATGTTCAGCGATGCATGCGGCGCGGCCGGTGCCGGCGACAGCAGCTGGTCGAGCAGGCCGTTGAGGCGCTCGATCTCCGAGCCGATCAGGTCGATCAGTTCGCGCTCGCTGGCATCGCGCTGGGCGGCACGGCGGGCCAGCAGCTGCGCCGCGCCCTTCAACCCGGCCAGCGGGTTGCGCAGCTCGTGCGCCAGGCCCTTCAGCGCGGCACTGAGCGCGCTGGGCAGGGCCTGGGTCGGGTCGAGCCCGGGAAACTCGTCAACCGGATGGGCTTCGAGCAGCCAGCCGCCATCGTCGCGGCGGCTCATCCAGCCCTCGGCGAAACGCGCGCCCTCGCCCGGCAGGGCCAGCGCCAGGCGGTTCAGCCGCAGGCTGTCGCGCTCGTCGCGGGCCAGGAAATGGGCCAGCGCCTCGCCCTGCACTTCCAGCGCGGCCAACGGCTGGCCGATCAGGCGGCGGACGCTGACGCCCAGCCAGCGGGCGAAGGCAGGATTGCAGCCGATGATGCGGCCATCGGCCCCGGCCCAGGCCAGCGGCGTGCCGAGGGCATCAAGGGACGGCGGGGGTGCGGGGTCGGACATTGCACCAATGTAGTGCAAAACGAGGGCCCGGGGTCAGAGCCCTTTCCTTGCGGAAAGGGATCTGACCCCTTGCGCTGCGGGGTCCGGGGTCGGATCCCTTTCCGTCGGGAAAGGGATCTGACCCCATTCCGGTTACAGCTTCATGTTCAGGCCGACGAACACGCTGCGGCCCGGGGCGGGCGAGAACATCGGGCGGGCGCTGTCCCAGAAGAAGCTGTCGTACCACGCGTAGGCGTACTCGCGGCCGGTGACGTTCTTCAGCTGCACGTCCACGCTCCAGCGCGGGGTGATCTGGTACGCGGCGCTGAGGTCGAGCACGGCGAAGCCACCGAACCTGCCGGCCTCGTTGCGCTCTTCCAGGTAGTAATCGCCCTGTGCACGCGCCTGCAGGCCCAGGCGCAACGCGTCGCTGGCGCGATAGTCCACACCGAGGTTGCTGATGTGGCGCGGGGTGGCCGCCACTTCCCTGCCCTGCAGCGAAACGCTGGCATCGCGGTCGTCGCGGGTGATCTTCGCTTCCTGGTAGGCGTGCGAAGCCCACAGCGTCCAGTCATCGCCCAACTGCAGGCTCAGCTGCGCATCCACGCCGCGGCGGCGGGTCTTGCCCAGGGTCACCGTGGTGCCGGTGGCCGGCATGTTCGACACCTCGTTCTCCGCGTCCTGCTGCCACACCGCCAGGCGCGCCTGGCTGCCATGGAAGGGTTGGAACTTCAGGCCCAGCTCCATGCCGGTGTTGGTGGACGGCTGCACCGGCGCCTGCCCCGGCGTGAGGTAGGCCGGTGCGGTGGAGCCGGTGAGCACCTGGAAGGTGCGGCCCCAGTTGGCGTAGACGTGGGTGGTGTCGCCCAGGCTGTGGATGACGCTCAGCTTCGGCTGGCCGATGGTGCCGTAGTCCTGCAGGCGGCCGCTGACGCCGTTCATCAGGTGCGTGCTGCCACTGAAGCGGTCGATACGGTAGGCCGGCACGATTTTCCACGCCTCGGCAGGCTGGTAGATGGCCTGCACGTAGGCACCCCAGTTGTCGAAGCTGTGGCGGTCGTCGTTCTGCACGCGCGCCGGTGCCTGGCTGAAATCGGTGGGTTCGGCGTAGGCGTAGCGCTCGCGGATATAGCCGTTGTCCTGCTGCTCGTAGTTCAGGCCGCCTTCGACGGTGAGCGCGGGGCTGGCCTGCCAGGTGAGCGTGCTGAGCAGGCCGGTCTGGCGTTCATCCCAGACGCGGCGCTGGCGCGGCAGGTTGCCGGTGGGCAGGTCGCTGAAGGTCACGCGGCGGTCGTCTTCGTAGCGGTTGTAGTACAGCCGCGTGCCGAAGGTGAGCGCGTCGGACAGCTTCAGGTCCACGTGCGCGGCGATCTGCCGCATGTCGCGGTCATCGCCATCGTTGCCGTTGCGCAGGTCGCTGCCACGGCGATGCGCGTGCAGTTCGTCAGCGGTCATGAAACCGGGTTCGTCGGCTTCGTGGTGGTACGCGCGCGCGGTCAGGCCCACGCGCAGACCGTCGTCCAGCGAGCCGTAGAACCATTTGCCGCCCAGCGAGTACTTCTTCGAGGTGTCGTGGTCGCGGTAGCCATCGCTGGCCTGGGTGCCGACAAAGTAGTTCTGCGCGAAGCCATCCGCTTCGCGGCCCACTGCCAGCTGCGCATCGCGGGTGTTGTAGCTGCCGTAGGCCAGCCGCGCATCGGTGTAGTTGCCGCCCTGGCGCGTACCGAAGTTCACGTTGCCGCCGATGTTGTGCAGCCCGTAGCGCGGATCGTTGGTCCCGCGCACCACTTCGATGTAGCTGATTTCCAGCGGGAACAGCATGTCGATGAAGCGCTGGTTGCCGCTGTTGACGTTGCTGGGGATGCCGTCGATGAGGGTCTTGATGGCGTTGAGGTAACCCTCGCCGTTGAAGGCGCGGAAGCTGACCTTGCCCGATTCGGCGCCCTGCCGCGTTTCGGTGAGCTGGATGCCGGGCATCTGCCCCAGCAGCTCCCAGCTGTGCGAGACGTTGCGGTCTTCGATCTGGTCCGCGCCCAGCACGTCCACCGAGGTCAGGACCTGGTGGGCGCTCAACTGGCCTTCGCCATGCTGGTGCACCTGCACCTTGCCGAGGGTGAGCGCGGCATCGGCGGACTGTGCGAAGGCTTCAGGGGCGAACGGGGCGGTCGCGAGGGCGGCCACCAGCGTGGAGGTCTTCATGGGGGATGGAAGGGCGCGGATGAAATGTAATCATATAACATTTCACGCACGAGACCCGTAGAGTCGAGCTTGCTCGACTGCCGTTGCCGGGAGCAGTCGAGCAAGCTCGACTCTACGAGGTGAAGCAGTCGAGCAAGCTCGACTCCACAAAAGCGGGGTGGAGCGGCGGCTTACACCGGGTAGCCGGTGGCTTCCCTGGCCTTCTTCCAGGCGCTTTCAAACTCGCGCGCGGAGATTTCGTCGTCCTCGTCGAAATCCAGGAACGACACCGGCTGGTCGGCCAGCAGGAAACGGTCATCGCTCTGGCCGTGCTCGTCGGCCCAGACCAGCTTGGTGCCGTAGATCTCCACCTGGCGCACGATCTTCTCGCCGCGGGCTTCCATCAGCACGTTGCCCTTGCCCAGGCCCGATTCGGCCCAGTGCTTGTAGTACTTCTTCGCGTTGTTGCTTTTGACGTTCTTCATTGCAGGGGTCCTGGCCGCAGCGGCGGCCGGAGAGTTCGGAATGGCGCCATTATCAGGCATCCGGGGTCAGAGCCCTTTCCTTCGGAAAGGGATCCGACCCCTGCCGGTTCAGTTCGGCAGGGGGGTGCCCTTCGGCCACAGCATCCAGAGATTGCCCTTCTGCTTCATGTCACCGGCCAGCTTGCCGGCGGCGTCGCCACTGCCCCAGTACAGGTCGGCGCGTACTTCGCCAGCGATGGCACCGCCGGTGTCCTGCGCGGCCACCGGGCGCACCACCGGGCTGCCGTCCGGGCGTGTGGTGGACAGCCACAGCAGGCTGCCCAGCGGCACCACGCTGCGGTCCACCGCCACGCTGTAGCCGGCGGTGAGCGGCACGTTCAGCGAACCACGCGGGCCTTCCGGGCTGTCGGCGCTGCGCACGAAGAATACGTAGCTGGGATTGCTGCGCAGCAGCTCCGGCACGCGCGCGGGGTGCGCCTTCGCCCAGGCGCGGATCGCGTCCATGGTGACGTCTTCCTTCTTCAGCTCGCCCTGGTCCACCAGCCAGCGGCCGATGGCGCGGTAGGGGTGGCCGTTCTGCTCGGCGTAGGCCAGCCGCACCTGGGTGCCATCGGCCAGGCGCACGCGCCCCGAGCCCTGGATCTGCAGCAGCTGCAGGTCCATCGGGTCGGTCAGCCAGGCCAGCACAGGCGCTTTGGAACCCTTGCTGGCGATGGTGCCGGCGTCGTCATACGGCTTGAGCACCTTGCCGTCGAGGCGGCCGCGCAGGCGCTTGCCCTTCAACTCGGGATAGAGGCTGTCCAGCTGCACCACCACCAGGTCATCAGGCGTGCCGTACACCGGCACAGTCGCGCTGGCCGTACGGGTCAGGCTGCCGGGATAGATGGGTTCGTAGTAGCCGGTGATCAGGCCATCGGCCTGATGGCCACCGGCGCGCAGTGCGTACACCTCGAGGTCGCGCTGCAGGAACTGGCGGATCGCCGCCGGGTCCTGGTCGGACACCGTAGCCGCGGTCGCGCAGGGCCCGGCCCAGACCGCATCGTTCTTCAGCCGCGTGCAGCTGCTGCGCCAGGCACTGAAGCCGGCCAGCAGGTCGGTATCGGAAACCGCCGGCAGCGCCTTCCAGTCCACCTTGGCGTAGGTGGCAGCAGCGGGTTTGGCCGTGGCTTTTGCATCGGGGCGGGTGCCGGTGGTGGCACAGCCGGCCAGCAGGGCAACGGCCAGGAGGGTGAGGAGCGCGCGCGGCGACGACGGAACAGTGATCATCGTCGCAATGTAGTGGGGCCGATGGTGGCGGGGCAACCTTTGGCAGCGCCGGGCCATGCCCGGTGGAAAGCGGATCCCGCGCTGCGCGCTCGCCGGGCATGGCCCGGCGCTACCGGCTACGGCGTCTGCAGCAGCAACGAATGCAGGATGCGTGCGTCTTCGGCGTCCAGTGTCTTCGGCAGGTCGTCGCTGCCGCGGAAGCGGCGATGGAACGCCGCGACGGCCGCCTCGCGATCCTCCAGCGGGTAACCGAAGCGCGCCATCGCATTCCAGGCGTCGAAGCCTTCCGGTGCGGGGCCATCGCTGACGCGCGGCCACACGCCGAAACCGGCCTGCGCCAATTGCTGCCAGGGGAAGGAGCGGCTGGGATCGGCCTTGCGCGTCGGCGCCAGATCGGCGTGGCCGATCACCTGCCGCGGCGGGATGTTCAGGCGCTCGGTGAGGTCACGCAGCAGCAGGATCAGCGATGCGATCTGCGCGGGCGGGAACGGCGTGCTGCCGTTGTTGTCCAGCTCGATGCCGATGGAAGCCGAGTTGAGATCGGTGATGGTGCCCCAGCGGCCGGCGCCGGCATGCCAGGCGCGGCGCTCGTCGCTGACCAGCTGGTAGCGGTGGCCGTCGGCACCGATGAGGTAATGGGCACTGACCCGGCCGCCGCTGTTGGCGGTGCGCAGCGTGTGCAGGCTCTGCTGCACCGAATCCTGTTCGGTGTGGTGGATGACGATGACCACCGGATCGCGTGCGTTCTGGTTCGGCGACGGGACCCAGGTGGCCAGCGGATTGCGCGGCGCCTGCGGGGTGGAAGCACAGGCAGCCAGCAGCAGGCAGGCCGAGAGCATCAGGGACGTGCGGATCGGGTGCATGTGCCCGATTGTGCGCGATCAGGCGCGAGGATGCATGACGCGGTACCGACGGCTGCAGTAGAGCCACGCCATGCGTGGCTGGAGGGCTGCAGTGCCCCCCCACCGGGGGCCCCCCCCCCCCCCGATTGCACCCACCGGGACAGAGGG
>NZ_JACVTT010000121.1:0-10591 GCF_016624665.1 Stenotrophomonas sp. S39
CCAAAAACCCCCCCCCTCCCCGCCAACCCCTCAACCCAGCCGTTGCTGTTGACGTTGCTCCAGCGGGTGCAGGGCCGCAGGCCCTGCAATACAAAAAAACCTTACTGGCCCCGCAGGCGGCTGTGCTTGAAGCCGTAGCAGAAATAGATCACGAAGCCGACGAACGTCCACACACCCATCAGCATCCAGTTGTGCATCGTCATCGCCGACAGCAGCGCCAGGCAGCTCAGCACGCCCAGGGTGCAGATCAGCCACGCCATCGGCATGCGGAACGGACGCGGCAGGTCCGGCTGGGTGCGGCGCAGGATCAGCACGCCCGCGCACACGGCTGCAAACGCGATCAGGGTGCCCATCGAGGTCAGTTCACCCAGGATGTCCAGCGGGAACAGCGCCGCCAGCAGGGCGATGCCGATGCCGGTGATGACCGTGTTGATGTGCGGGGTGCGGTACTTCGGGTGGATCTTGGTGAACACCGGCGGCAGCAGGCCGTCGCGCCCCATGATCATGAAGATGCGCGGCTGGCCGATGATCATCACCAGCACCACCGAGGACAGGCCGACCAGGGCGCCGACCTCGACCACCCAGCGCAGCCAGCCCAGCTGCGGGTGCGCCGCCACGGCGGTCACCACCGGTTCGTCGGTGCCCAGCAGCGGGTACGGCACCAGGCCGGTCATGACGGCGGCCATGGCGATGTACAGCACCGTGCAGATCACCAGCGACAGCATCATGCCGATCGGCATGTCGCGCTGCGGGTTCTTCGATTCCTGCGCCGCCACCGACACCGCCTCGAAGCCGATGTAGGCGAAGAACACCATGGCCGCGCCGCGCAGCACGCCTTCCATCCCGTACTTGCCTGGGCCTTCGTTGGCCGGGATGAACGGGGTCCAGTTGCTGGTGTCCATGTACTTCCAGCCAACCACGATGACCAGCACGATCAGGCCGGTCTTCAGCACGACCATCGCCATGTTCATCGCCGAGGACTTGCTGATGCCGACGTAGCACAGCCAGGTCAGCAGCAGTACCAGGATGGCGGCGGGCAGGTTGGCGATGGCGCCGGTGGGGCGCAGCTGCGCGTCCAGTGGGGCGCTGACCAGCGCCGCTGGCAGGTGGATGTCGAACTGGCTGAGCAGGCTGAGGAAGTAGCCGGTCCAGCTGACCGCCACCGCCGAGGCCGATACGCCGTACTCGAGCACCAGCATCCAGCCGATGAACCAGGCCGAGAGCTCGCCGAAGGTGGCGTAGGTGTAGGTGTAGGCGCTGCCGGACACCGGCACCATCGAGGCGAACTCGGCATAGGCCAGCGCGCAGAAGGCGCAGCAGACCGCGGCCAGCACGAAGGACAGCATGATGGCCGGGCCGGCATGGTTGGCCGCGGCCTGGCCGGTGATGACGAAGATGCCGCCGCCGATGACCGCGCCGATGCCCAGCGCGGTCAGGCCCCAGGGGCCGAGGTGGCGGCGCAGGCTCAGGCCGTTGGCGTCTTCATGGGCGGCATGCGGGTGCTTGGTGGCCCACAGTTGCTTGAACATGTGTGTCGATCTTTTCGAAGCGCGCCGCGGAGGGCGCGCGGGGAGAAACGGACGGGCCGGCGCGAGGCCGGCCCGTAGGCACATCAGGGAGACTTGGCCAGCTTGCTGTTGCGGATGCCGTAGCCGAGGTAGATCAGCAGGCCCAGCACGGTCCAGCCGACGAACAGGTGCCAATGCACCACGAACGCCTGCCAGAACAGGAACAGGCAGGTGGCCGCGCCCAGCGGGCAGATGATCCACACCGCCGGCACGCGGAACGGGCGGTGCAGGTCCGGCTTGCTGTAGCGCAGGACCAGCACGCCGATGCAGACGGTGGCGAAGGCCAGCAGGGTGCCCATCGAGACCAGTTCACCCAGCACGTTCAGCGGCACCAGGCCGGCCAGTGCAGCGGCGATCACGCCGACCACGATCGTGGCCCAGTACGGGGTGCGGAAGCGGGCGTGGACCTTGCCGAAGAACTTCGGCAGCAGGCCGTCGCGCGAGATCGTGTAGGCGATGCGGGTCTGGCCCATCATCATCACCAGGATCACCGAGGACAGGCCGGCGATGGCGCCGATCTCGACGGCGGTCTTCAGCCACGCCAGCTGTGGGTAGCCTTCCAGCGCGGTGGCCACCGGCTTGTCGGTGCCCAGCAGGTGGTACGGCATCATGCCGGTCAGCACCGCGCAGACGATGATGTAGACGATGGTGCACACGGCCAGCGAGCCGAGCAGGCCGATCGGCATGTTGCGCTGCGGGTCCTTGGTTTCGCCGGCGGCGGTGGAAACCGCGTCGAAGCCGATGTAGGCGAAGAACACGATGGTGGCGGCGCGGAAGATGCCGCTCCAGCCGAACTCGCCCGGCCCGGTGTTTTCAGGGATGAAGGGGTGCCAGTTGCCCGGATCGATATGCGCCGCGCCGATGCCGATGAACAGGCAGATGACGGTGACCTTGATGGCCACGATGATCGCGTTGACGAAGGCGGACTGGGTGACGCCGACATACAGCAGGCCCGACACCGCCGCGATGATCAGCACCGCCGGCAGGTTGAACAGCTTGCCGGAGGCGACGAACTCGCTGCCGGTCCAGGCGATCGGCGCTGCACTGAGCGCGTCCGGGAACGGCATGTTCAGGGTGCTGGTGAGGAAGCTGATCAGGTAGGCCGACCAGCCCACTGCGACCGAGGCCGAGGCAAACAGGTATTCCAGCACCAGGCACCAGCCGATGAACCAGGCCATGCCTTCGCCGAGGGTGGCGTAGGAGTACGAGTAGGCGCTGCCGGAGACCGGCATCATCGCCGCGAACTCGGCGTAGCACAGGCCCGCCAGCGCACAGGCGAAGCCGGCGATGACGAACGAGAGCATGACCGCCGGGCCGGCGTGATTGGCCGCGGCCTGGCCGGTCAGCACGAAGATGCCTGCGCCGATCACCGCACCGATGCCGAGCATGATGAGGTGTTTCGCCGTGAGGGTCCGTTTCAACGTGGCTTCGCCGTCCAGGCTGCCTTCGATGGGTTCGCCAGCATCGACGTGCCCGGCCGGTTGAACCGGCTTGACCCTCAACAGTGCTTTCAGCATGCAGAACTTTCCTGATGATCGGATTGGGGCCGCCGATGCGTTGCCGGCGGCCTGGAATGGTGAAGGCCGCGCGAACGGCCCGCTGTACCTTAGCCAAAGCTGAAGCCACCGCACAAGCGCAATCGCAACAATGACCGGCGATAATGGGCAGTATTTTTCCGATTGCCCCGCATTCATGAATCAACCTGCCGAATCCCTTGCCGCGCTTGATGTTCAGCTGCGTGGCCTGCTGCATGACTACGCCCGCCGGGAGCCATCCCACGACGCGCTGGCTGCCGAATTCAGCACATTGATCGACGACCCGCAGGATCCTTTCTGTCGTGAACGTCTGGCCGGGCACTTCACGGCCAGCTGCTGGCTGGTCAGTGCCGACGGCCAGCGCCTGCTGCTGACCCACCATCGCAAGCTGCAGCGTTGGCTGCAGCTGGGCGGCCATGCCGATGGCGACCGCGACCTGGGACGCGTGGCGCTGAAGGAAGCGGAAGAGGAATCCGGCCTGGCCGGCCTGGTGCTGGATGACCCGGCCATCTTCGATCTGGACAAGCACTGGATTCCCGAACGCACCGACGTGCCGGGGCACTGGCACTACGACGTGCGTTTCGTGATCCGTGCCGTGGGCGGCGAGGCGTTCGTGCTCAGCGAGGAATCGCTCGACCTGGCCTGGCGCCCGGTGGCCGAGGTTGCCGAAGATCCGGAATCGGACGCATCAATGCAGCGCATGGCCCGCCGCTGGCTGTCGCGCTGACAGGGGCAGCCACGCATGGCGTGGCTCTACTGCAACCCGGTAGATCCACGCCACGCGTGGATGGCGTGCGCAGCCCAGTAGATCCACGCCATGCGTGGATGGCGCGGTGTCGGATGCATTTCCGCCGGGCACGGCCCGGCGCTACCGTCGTGCGGGCCGGGCCATGCCCGGCGACGCCTTCATCAATACAGAATGCGGGTGCGCAGAGTGCCCGGAATGGCCGCCAGCTCGTCACGCACGGCACCGGCCTGTTCCTCGCTGGCGGTGATGTCGATCACCACGTAGCCCACCTTCGGGTCGGTGCGCAGGAACTGGCCGTCGATGTTGACGTTGTGCCGCGAGAAGATCTCATTGACCTTGGACAGCACGCCGGGCACGTTCTGGTGGATGTGCAGCAGGCGCAGGCTGTCGGCGTGCTCGGGCAGGGTCACTTCCGGGAAGTTGACCGCCGACAGGGTGCTGCCGTTGTCGCTGTAGCGCACCAGCTTGGCCGCCACTTCAATGCCGATGTTGTCCTGCGCTTCCAGGGTGCTGCCGCCCACGTGCGGGGTCAGGATGACGTTGTCGTGGCGGGTCAGCGGCGATTCGAAGATATCGCCATTGCCCTTGGGCTCGACCGGGAACACGTCCAGGGCCGCGCCGCCGATGTGGCCACTGGCCAGGGCTGCGTCCAGTGCGTCGATATCGACCACGGTACCGCGCGCGGCATTGATCACGTGCGCGCCGCGGCGCATCTTCGCCAGCTCGGTGGCGCCGATCATCCACTGCGTGGACGGGGTTTCCGGCACGTGCAGGGTGACGATGTCGGCGCGCGCCAGCAGGTCGTCCAGGCTGGCGGCGGCACGGGCATTGCCCAGCGACAGCTTGGTTTCCACGTCGTGGAAGATCACCTGCATGCCCAGCGACTCGGCCAGCACGCCGACCTGGGTGCCGATGTGGCCGTAGCCGATGATGCCCAGCGTCTTGCCACGCACCTCGTGGCTGCCGCTGGCCGACTTCGACCAGCCGCCGCGATGGCATTCGGCGTTCTTCTGCGGAATGCCACGGGTCAGCATGATCGCTTCGGCGATGACCAGCTCGGCCACGCTGCGGGTATTGGAGTAGGGCGCGTTGAACACCGGGATGCCGGCCAGCTCGGCTGCGTCCAGGTCGACCTGGTTGGTGCCGATGCAGAAGCAGCCCACTGCGATCAGGCGCTTGGCCTCGGCCAGCACCTCGGCGCTGAGCTGGGTGCGCGAGCGGATGCCGACGATGTGCGCCTCGGCGATGCGGGCCTTCAGTTCGTCCTCGGGCAGCGCCTTGCTGTGCGCTTCGATCTGGCTGTAGCCGGCGGCGCTGAACACCTCCACGGCGGTCTGGCTGACCCCCTCCAGCAACAGCACGCGGATATCCTGCTTCGGGAACGAGGTCTTCTTCGGCGACATGGTACGGCACGGCCAGTGGGACAGGGGCTGACCACTATGCCAGATCGGCGGGGCCATGGTGCAGTGCGGAAATAGTTGCATCCGTAGCCATTCCGGGTGATTGCCGGGGCTGGACGCTGGCCCGCGGCGCTGGCACGCTTGCCCGTTCTTCACGCACCGCGCTGGACCGTCATGACCGATTCCCGCATCGCCTCGCTGCAGCAGGCCTGTCCCGGCCTGAAGCTGAAGACCGACCCTGCCGACCTGGAGCATTACGGCCGCGACTGGACCCGGCGCTGGACCCCGGCGCCACTGGCCATCGCCCTGCCGGCATCGGTGGAGGAGGTGCAGGCCGTGATGCGCTGGAGTGCGGCGGAGGGCGTGGCGGTGGTGCCTTCCGGTGGCCGCACCGGCCTGTCCGGCGGCGCCGTGGCGGCCAACGGCGAGCTGGTGCTGAGCCTGGAGCGGATGAACAAGGCGCTGGCCTACGATCCGGTCGACCGCACCCTGGTGGTGCAGGCGGGCATGCCGCTGGAGGCGCTGCACAACGCCGCGCTGGACCACGGCTTGATCTACCCGGTGGATTTCGCCGCGCGCGGCTCGTGCTCCATCGGCGGCAACATCGCCACCAATGCCGGCGGCATCCGCGTGATCCGCTACGGCAACACCCGCGAATGGATCGCCGGGTTGAAGGTGGTCACCGCCAGTGGCGAACTGCTGGAACTCAACAAAGGCCTCATCAAGAATTCCAGCGGCTACGATTTCCGCCAGCTGATGATCGGGTCCGAGGGCACGCTGGGCGTGATCGTCGAGGCCACGGTGAAGCTGACCGATCCGCCGCCGGCCAGCAACGTGATGCTGCTGGCGGTGCCGAGCTTCGACGTGCTGATGCAGGTGTTTGCGGCCTTCCGCGCACGCCTGCAGCTGCAGGCCTTCGAATTCTTCACCGAGCGCGCGCTCGAGCATGTGCTGGCCCACGGCGCGCAGGCCCCGTTCGACGAGGTGCACCCGTATTACGTGGTCACCGAATTCGCCGCCAACGATGAGGCGCAGGAAGCGGCGGCCATGGCGGCCTTCGAGGACTGCATGGGCAATGGCTGGGTCAGCGACGGTGTGATCAGCGCCAGCGATGCACAGGCGGCGCAGCTGTGGCGCCTGCGCGAGGGCATCACCGAAGCGGTGGCCCGCTACAAGCCGTACAAGAACGATGTCTCGGTGCGGATCTCGGCGATGCCGGCGTTCCTGGCCGAGACCCAGGCACTGATCGGGCAGGCGTATCCGCACTTCGATGTTGTCTGGTTCGGCCACATCGGCGATGGCAACCTGCACATCAACGTACTGAAGCCGGACGACACCAGTGACGCCGATTTCGTAACCCAGTGCGAGCACGTGACCAAGCTGCTGGCGCAGGTGCTGGCGCGCTTCGATGGCAGCATTTCGGCCGAACATGGCATCGGCCTGGTCAAGAAGGGCTACCTGGACAGCACACGCGGCCCGGCGGAAATCGCGCTGATGAAGGCGGTCAAGCGCGCCTTCGATCCCGAAGCGCGGCTGAATCCAGGCAAGCTGTTCGACGCCTGATGCAGGCAAAGACTTCACACAACCATTACGCTCCCTGCAACTCCACTGATGGCCTGACCACGATGACCCGTCCGCTCCTGCTGCTTGCCCTGCTGTCCCTGCCGCTGGCCGGCTTCGCTTCCAGCTTCGCTGGCACCTCGGCGGGTTCGGCCACCGGTGCGTCTTCCGGCTCCTCGGGCAGCAGCTCGGGTGATGACAAGGTGGTGCTGGCTGCGCGCGATGATGCTGCCGCATTCGTGGCCAGCGATGGCCAGATCCGCGGTGCGCGCCTGCAGGCGGCGCTGCTGCACCTGCGCGAGCAGGATGCCGCTGCCCAGCAGCAGAGCGATCTGCAGCTGGCCCGCGCGCTGCTGGCCCGCTGAACCGGCCTTCCGGTAGTGCCGGCCGCTGGCCGGCTACGCCATGACATCTGCACGGAACGCAGCCACGCAGGGCGTGGCTCTATTGCTGATCGCGCACGCCGCGCATGCGGCCGATCGCCTGCAGCTTGATCCCGCCGGACTGAGCGAGCCGCAGCAGCAGCTGGCGCGGCAGACGCTGGACGACGTGCAGGCCCTGCTGCCGGACGGCCTGCTGCGCGCGCTGCCTGCGCAGGTGCGGGTGTCGTGGCGCGATGACCTGCCTGGGCAGGTGCACGGCCGCGCATTCGCCGGACGCATTGCGCTGCGCCTGGATCTGCTGGATGACAGCCAGGCGGGGGCGCGCCGTGCGCGTCGCAGCGCGCTGGTCCATGAACTCACCCATGTAGCAGACCGCAGCGGCGCGAACTGGTCGCACAGCGCGCGCTGGCGTGATCTGGCCGGTTGGCAGCGCAGGCCCTGGCACCTGGGGCGCGGCGACAACCACTTCAGCGACCGCAGCCCGGATCGCTACGAACTGACGGACCCGGCTGAATACCTGGCGGTGAATGCCGAGCGTTTCGTGCTCGACGCCGAATTCGCCTGCCGCCGTCCCGCCTTGGCGCAGTGGTACCAGCAGCATTTCGGCACGCCGCCCTCCTTGCCGACGGTGCAGTGCGATGGCACGGTGCCGCTGCTGCAGGCTGAGGCGGAGGAGGGCGCGGCGTCGTTGCTGCAGTTGGATCCTGCCCGCGTCTTCGCCGTGGATTACCTGTTCGCCGAGGGCAGTGCGCAGCCGATGAGCCGCTGGGGCCACAGCATGCTGCGCCTGGTCATCTGCCGCCCGGGCCGCGCGCCGGTGCCGGATTGCCGGTTGGATCTGGAGTATCACCGCGTCCTGTCCTTCCGCGCCTTCGTCGGCGACGTGCAGATTTCCAACTGGCGGGGGCTGACTGGCGGCTATCCGTCGCGCTTGTTCGTGTTGCCGTTGCAGCAGGTGGTGGACGAGTACACCAAGGTCGAACTGCGCGGGCTGCAATCGCTGCCGCTGGCGCTTGATCGCAGCGAAATCGCCAGCCTGCTCGAGCGCACCGCGCAGGTGCATTGGAGCTATGACGGGCGCTATTACTTCGTCAGCAACAACTGTGCGGTGGAAACCGCCAAGCTGCTGCAGGCCGGGGTGCCACGGCTGGGCGAGGCCGGCCTGGCCCAGCTGACCCCGCGCGGGTTGCGCCGGCGACTGGTGCGGCTCGATGCGCTGGATGAGCGGGTACTGGACGACCGTGCCGGCGCGCAGGCCGAGGGCTATTACTTCGCATCGGCACGCGACCATTACCAGCAGTTGTTTGCGGTTGCTGCCGCGCAGAACTCCCTGCCGGCGCACGACGTGCAGGCTTGGCTGAAGCTGCCCGCGCGGCAGCGTGCGCCGTGGCTGCTGCAGGGCGATGTGCGTGCCAGCGCCGGGTTGCTGCTGCTGGAACAGGCCGCACAGCGCCGTGCTGAGCTGCGGGTGCGGGACACCCTGAAGCGTCGCCTGCTGGCCGCGCCGGAAAGCGAGGCCACCGCGCAGCTGCGCGGCCTGCTGGAACAGAGCGGGCAGTGGTTGCGGCCGGGCCGGCTGCTGGCCGATGGCGGCTATGGGGTGCCGCTGGCCGAAGAGCAGGCCGTGGTTGCCGGGGCCGTGGCCACCGCCAGTGCAGCGGCCGTGCCCGCCTGGCAGTCGGTGCGCCAGCAGCTGCGCGTGCAGCTGCCTGCCGGGCAGCGGCAGGAACTGGATGACATCGACGCCAACCTCGCGGCCCTCGGCCAGCGGCTGCGTGAGCAGGCGGCCGCGCCGGTCGCAGGCGTGGCCGTTCCCTGATCCGGGCGCGTAGCGGCTGCGGTCAGGCGGCTTTCAGGCCCTGCTGGTGCCAAGGTGGTACGGTCAGGTGTCCTCAGTAGTATCGACAAGGAGTCGAGCCATGCGTGTAGTTCCCGGCCTGTTGGCAGCCTCCCTGGGCATCCTCCTCACCGCCTGCCAGCCTGCGGCGGCACCTCCCGCAGCGGCGACCGCCGCCGATCTGCCGGCACCCGCGCCCGAGCCGGCGACGGAGGCCGCAGCCGCCAGCGAAACCGCTTACCGCTGCGGCGACCTGGATGTCCAGGCGCGCTTCGTGGGCGAGGACGCGGCAACGGTGACGATCGGTGAACGCCGCTTCGCGCTGCACGCGGAACGGGTGGCGTCCGGGGCGAAGTACAGCGATGGCAAGGGCAACAGCTTCTGGGCCAAGGGCAGCGATGATGGCCTGTTGAGCCTGAAAGGTGAGCCTGATCGCGAGTGCCAGGCCCAGCAGGACATCGAAGGCGATGGCAGCGCGGGCAAGGCCGCATTCCGTGCCACCGGCAACGAGCCCGGATGGCTGGCCGTGGTCGACGGCGATGCGCCGGGCCTGCAGGTGGACGTGGACTACGGCGAGCGCCGTTTCCAGGTGGCCGCGCCCACCACGGGTGCGGATGGCTGGGCGGGCAAGGCTGCCGATGGCACCGACATCAAGCTGAGCTTCCAGCGCACCACCTGCCAGGACAGCATGAGCGGCGAATCGTTCGAGGCCAAAGCGATGCTGACCGTCGGTGCTCGCCAGTACCACGGTTGCGGCAATTTCGGCGGCAGATAAGCGCGGTTTTGTAGAGCCGAGCCCATGCTCGGCTGCGCTTCGCCGCGATGCATCAACAGAAGCAGCCGAGCATGGGCTCGGCTCTACAGAAGGCGTCAGCGCCGGGCCATGCCCGGCGCGTGGTGCTTAGTCGGCGCGGCCGGCGAATTCGCCGGTAGCGGTGTTGACCAGCACGCGTTCGCCGTTGGCGATGTACTCCGGCACCATGATTTCAATGCCGGTGTTCAGCTTGGCCGGCTTCGGGCGCTTGGTGGCGGTGCCGCCCTTCAGCTCCGGCGGGGTTTCGATCACTTCCAGCACCACCGAGGCGGGCAGCTGGATCGCCACCGGCTGCTCGTCGATGACCTGCACGTAGATGCCGGTCAGCCCGTCGGTGATGTAGCCGGCGTCGTCGCCGATCACGTCGGCGTCGAGGGTGTAGGGGGTGTAGTCCTCGTCATCGAGGAACACGAACGCATCGCCGTCCTTGTACGAATAGGTGGACTGGCGGCGCAGCAGTTCGACTTCGACCAGGTTGTCGTCGGCATCGAAGCTGGCGTCGAGCTTGTTGCCACCCGGCACGCTGTACATGATGAAGCGGAAGCGGACGTTGCCGCCGCGGCCCTGCGGCGAGCTGCGTTCGATGTCGCGGATCTGGTACACGCCGTTGTTGTACTCGACGACGTTGCCCTTCTTGATGTCGTTGGCTTTCATGATGTTGTTGGTCGTTGGGGGAGGGGGCCCGCCCCGCCCCCCGGGGGATAAAAAATGTGCCCCGGGGGGTTCGCCCCCCCCGCCCAGTGTGT
>NZ_JACVTT010000122.1:0-10467 GCF_016624665.1 Stenotrophomonas sp. S39
CATGTAACCCTCGGGGTCGGATCAGGTGTCCAACTCCCGGGGGTCACTTCAGGGATGGGTTCACGGCGTCCCCCTCAACCGGACCCGTCCCGCCACCCCGCAGGAACCCAGCTTTTGACGTTGACGTTGATCCAGCAGGTGCAGGGCTGCAAGCCCTGCAGAAACAAACCCCACCCTACGCCAGCGTCGGTTGTGCAATCTTCCCCCGCGCACTACGATCCTGCGGTTCGCGCGCACCTGCGCGCGCCCGTATTCCTGCTGAGCGCCCCGTGCGCCGCATCTGCCAACCCGAGGTATCCATGGTCATCAAACCGCGCGTCCGCGGCTTCATCTGCGTCACCACCCACCCGACCGGCTGCGAGGCCGCGGTCAAGCAGCAGATCGACTACATCCGCGCCCGCCCGCCGATCCAGAACGGCCCCAAGCGCGTGCTGGTCATCGGTGCCTCCACCGGCTACGGCCTGGCCGCGCGCATCACCGCCGCGTTCGGCAGCGGCGCTGCCACCCTGGGTATCTTCTTCGAACGCCCGGGCAGCGAGACCAAGCCGGGCACGGCGGGCTGGTACAACTCCGCGGCGTTCCACAAGTACGCCGACGAAGCCGGCCTGTATGCCAAGAGCATCAACGGCGATGCCTTCTCC
Organism: Stenotrophomonas sp. S39; assembly: GCF_016624665.1. NCBI lineage: Bacteria > Pseudomonadati > Pseudomonadota > Gammaproteobacteria > Lysobacterales > Lysobacteraceae > Stenotrophomonas > Stenotrophomonas sp. S39. The sequence continues at coordinate 642 of NZ_JACVTT010000122.1, forward strand.
GATGAAGTGAAGGCCAAGGCCATCGAGATGATCAAGGCCGACCTCGGCCAGGTCGACCAGGTCGTCTACAGCCTGGCCGCGCCGCGCCGCAAGCACCCCAAGACCGGCGAGATCATCAGCTCCACGCTGAAGCCGATCGGCGAGCCGATCGTCCTGCGCGGCCTGGATACCGACAAGGAAGTGCTGACCGAGACCCACCTGCAGCCGGCCACGGCTGAGGAGATCGCCGGCACCGTCGCGGTGATGGGTGGCGAAGACTGGCAGATGTGGATCGATGCGTTGTCCGAGGCCGGCGTGCTGGCCAACGGCTGCACCACCACCGCCTTCACCTACGTGGGCGAAGAGATCACCCAGGCGATCTACTGGAACGGTTCGATCGGCGCGGCCAAGAAGGATCTGGACGACAAGGTGCTGGGCCTGCGCGCATCGCTGGCGAAGATCGGCGGCGACGCGCGCGTGTCGGTGCTCAAGGCCGTGGTCACCCAGGCCAGCTCGGCTATTCCGACCATGCCGCTGTACCTGTCGCTGCTGTTCAAGGTGATGAAGGCGCAGGGCACGCACGAAGGCTGCATCGAGCAGCTCGACGTGCTGTACGACATCCTCTACGGCGGCAAGGCGGACGGCGTGGCTGTCGACCGCCTGCGCCACGACCTGGTCGATGGCCAGGGCCGGACGGTCGCCCTGGTGGACGAGGAAGGCCGCCTGCGTGCGGACTACAAGGAAATGGCCCCGGAAGTGCAGGGCAAGGTGCTGGAGCTGTGGCCGCAGGTGACCAACGAGAACCTCTACGAGATCAGCGACCTGGCCGGCTACAAGGCCGACTTCCTGCGCCTGTTCGGTTTCGGCGTGGACGGCGTTGACTACGAGGCCGACGTCAACCCGGACGTCAAGATCGCCAACCTGGTCGACCTGACCTGACAGCCCTGAGGTAGTGCCGGCCGCTGGCCGGCATTGCGGGTATGGGTGGTTGCCGGCCAGCGGCCGGCACTACCAGTATCAGACTCAGCCGAAATCGAAGTTCATCGACGGCAGCGCCGGGCCGACGAACTCGCCCTGCACGTAATCGACGCCTGCGCTGAACAGCAGGGTCATCGAGTTCGCATCGCTGACGAACTCGGCCATGGTGCGGATACCGGCTTCCTGCGCACGTGCGGTGATCTGGCTGATGCGGTCGATGTTCTCGCGGGTCGCGCCAAGGTCGCTGGTGAAGCCGCGGTCCAGCTTGAGGAACTGCGGCTCGAAGTGGGCCAGCAGCTGGAACGAATCCAGCCCCGAACCGAACTGCTCCAGGCCGATCCGGCAACCCAGCGGGGCGACGTCGGCAAGGAACTGCTGGGCGGCGCGCAGGTGGGTGAAGACCTTGACCTCCGGCGCATGCAGCCACAGCCGTTCGCCCGGTACGCCCTGGGCCTGCAACTGCTGGCGCAGGGTGGCGATCATCCTGGGGTCGTCGAACGACTCGGGGGTGACCTTGACCAGGATCTGCGTGTCATGGCCGGCACGGGCGCGTGCGCCGAGCACGTCGATGGCCTGCGAGACCACCCAGCGGTTGATGTCGCCCAGCAGGCCATGCTCCTCGGCAATGCCGAGGAAGGCGGTCGGGCTGAGCAGCTCGCCGTTGTGCTCCAGCCGCAGGTAGGCCTCGTACAGCTCCAGCGGCTCGCCCTGCAGGTTCAGCACCGGCTGGTAATGCAGCTGGAAGCCGTCACCTGCCAGCGCCTCGCGGATGCGCGCGACCCAGCGCTGCACGCGCTCTTCCTCGATGCGGTCGACCGCAGCCGGGTCGAAGATGCGCGAAGTGTTGCCCAGCGCGGCCGCAGCCTGCGCGCACTCGCTGGCACGCGCCAGCACCTGGCCGATGCTGGCGATCTTCTCGCCCACCTGCACGCCGCCGAGGCTGACGGTGACCGTGGCCGAGCGTGCGCCGATGGTGAACACGTGCGCGGCAAAGGCTTCGCGGATGCGCTCGGCCAGCGCCAGGGTCTGTGCGTAGGCGCCGGCCTGCAGCACGGCGAAGCTGTGCTCGCCGAAGCGCGCCATCTGCGCATCCTCGCCCACCACGTCAGCCAGCAGCGCGGCCATCGCGCCGATCAGGGTGTCGGCCGAGGCCAGGCCGATATCGGGGATCAGGCGCGCGTAGTGGTCCGGTTCGACCAGCAGCAGGCCGAACTGGCCCTCGCTGCGGCCGGCCTGGGCCACGGCATCTTCCACCTGCAGCATGAAGGTGGGGCGGTTGAGCAGGCCGGTGACCTGGTCGCGCTGGCGGAGGTCCTCGACCTCGCGGGCCAGTTCGGTGTCCAGTTCCAGCCGGCGGCGGAACACCACCTGCAGGCAGGATTCGCCTTCGTAGGTGGCGGCAGTGAATTCCATGGTGGCCGGGAACGCACTGCCATCCTGGTGGCGCGCATCCAGCTGGTACTGCGGCGGCGGCGCCTCGCCACGGCTGAGCGACTTCAGCAGCTGCTTGAAGCTGTCCACGTGCTGGGCGGCGACCATGTCCAGCAGCGAGATGCCTTCGACCTCGTCGAAGTCCTCGTAGCCGAACATTTCCAGATAGGCATCGTTGGCACGGATGTGCATGCCTTCGTGGACATAGGCGATGGGGTCGCGCGAGGAGGCGATCAGCGCGTCGCAGCGGCGCTCGGTCTCGCGCATCTGCGCCTCGATGCGGCGCAGGCCACGGCGCGCCTGCAGGTCGACCCACTGGTCGCGGACCACCGCCAGCAGGTGCTCATTGCGCTGGCGCAGCGCCAGGGCACGGACGCCGTTGCTGCTGGCCTGGACCAGTTCGTCTTCGTCGATGTGATCGGCCAGCAGCACCAGCGGGATGTCCTTGCCGCTGGCGGCGATGTGCTGGGCCACCAGCGGCAGTGGGATGCCCTGCGACGGCGAGGCCAGCACCAGGTCGATGGCCTGGCTGGCCAGCACCTGCGACAGCTCGGCCGAATCCTGTGGCCGCCACGGGCGCACGGCGATGCCGCTGTTGCGCAGGGTGCTGACGATGGCTTCGGCGTTCTCGCCGCTGTCATCGACGATCAGCAGCCGGATGGTGATGTCGTTCGCGTTCTGCATGCACTGCTCCCCAATCTGCAAATCTAGATACACGATGCGCGGCGGTCCGTCCATGCGCTCGCCCCTTGCGGGGTTGGAACGGCGATGCGGTTCACACCACGCTGCCGGCGGCATGGCCGCTGGCCCAGGCCCACTGGAAGTTGTAGCCGCCCAGCCAGCCGGTCACATCCAGCACCTCGCCGACGAAGTGCAGGCCGGGCACGCGCTTGGACTCCAGGGTGGCCGACGAGACCTCGGCCGTGTCCACGCCGCCCAGGGTGACTTCGGCGGTGCGGTAGCCTTCGGTGCCGCTGGCCACCAGCGGGAAAGCGCCCAGCAGCTGCCCGGCCTGGCGCAGCACCGGTTCGTCCAGCTGCCGCACCGGGCGGTCCGGCAGCCAGTGCTCGCACAGGCGCTGGGCGAGCCGCTTGGGCAGCACCTCGGCCAATACCGTGCGCAGTTCGGCCGCCGGCCGGTCGCGTTTCATCTGCCGCAGCCACTCGGTCGCGTCCTGGCCCGGCAACAGGTCCAGTTCCAGGGCATCGCCGGGTTGCCAGAACGAGGAAATCTGCAGGATGGCCGGCCCGCTGACGCCACGATGGGTCAGCAGCATGAAGTTCTGGAAGTGCTTGCCGTTGCAGCGCGCCTCGATGGGCAGGGCAACGCCACTGAGGTCGGCCAGCCGCTCCTGGTGGGTGCCACTGAGGGTCAGCGGTACCAGGCCGGCGCGGGTGGGCAGGATCTGGTGGCCGAACTGGCGGGCCACCTCGTAGCCGAAGCCGGTGGCGCCCATGCTGGGGATCGACAGGCCGCCGGTTGCCACCACCAGCGAGGCGCAATGGAACAGGCCATCGGTGGTGTGCACGCGAAAGCCATCGCTGCCGTGTTCAATGCGCTGCACGCTGCAGTCGGTGCGGATCTGCACGCCGGCCGCCTGGCACTCGTCCACCAGCATCTTCACGATCTGCTTGGACGAGACATCGCAGAACAGCTGCCCCAGTTCCTTTTCGTGATAGGCGATGCGGTGCTTGTCCACCAGCTCGATGAAGTGCCACGGCGTGTAGCGCGCCAGGGCCGACTTGCAGAAATGCGGGTTGGCCGAGAGGAAGTTGGCCGGCGTGGTGCCGGTGTTGGTGAAGTTGCAGCGCCCACCACCGGACATCAGGATCTTCTTGCCGACCTTGTTGGCGTGGTCGATCACCTGCACGTGGCGGCCGCGCTGGCCGGCCGTGATCGCAGTCATCAGCCCGGCTGCGCCGGCACCGATGACCAGCACGTCGCAGCGGATCGTGCTCATGCCTTGGCGCGCTTGCGCCAGTTCGGAATGATGTCGAGCTGGATCTGGTCGTTGAGGAGCTGCACCTCGCCGTCCTGGATCAGCACGCTGAAACGCATGGCGCGCTGGATCTGCTGGCCCCACTGTTCGACGAAGGCGCCGTCGAGGTCGACCACCGACAGGTTGTCGAAGCGGGCCAGGCCCTTGCCCTGCTTGTTCCACCAGATATCGGACGCGTTGCCGCCGTAGTTCACCACCTGCACCTGGCGGCTGCGGTTGCAGGCCTTGCGCACGCGCGATTCGTCCGGGTGGCCCAGGTCGATCCACTGCAGGATGTCGCCGGTGTAATCGTGGTTCCACAGGTCCGGTTCGTCGTCGGTGCTCAGGCCGCGGCCGAACTCCAGGCGGTCATCGGCGTTGAGGGCGAAGGCGAGCAGGCGCACCATCAGGCGATCGTCGGTTTCCGACGGGTGCTGGGCCAGGGTCAGGTTGTGGGTCGCGTAGTAGCCGCGATCCATGTCGCTGATCTGCAACTCGGCCTTGCGGATGGTGGCGGTGAGGGCCATGGGGAATCCGTGGACTAAAGACGACCATGATAGAGGTTTGCTGTAAGGGTGTCCGTCGCCAGGGTGTCTGCCGGGCGTCAACGATGGCACTCTGGCGGTGCTTTCCCTCCTGTCGCCCGCGCATGCCCCGTTCCTCGATCCGCCGTCTCCGTATTGCCGACGCCGACTTCGTCTGCAGCGTCCGCGCATCCGCGGCGGGTGCGCTGCCCGCCAGCGTGGTGTTCGCCGCCTATGCGCCCGGGCGCCGGCTGCGCATGCGCTTCAGCAGCGCCCCTGCGCAGCGGCGGCTGGCCGGTGAGGCCGGGCTGGACCACGGCAGCCTGCGCATGGCCGACGGCACCTGGATCAACCTGCACCGGCCGGCGGTGATGCGTGCGCTGGTTCTGGCGGCGCTGGGCGATGGCCTGGGCGACGGCATGGAGCGCGATGGCTGGCAGGTGCTGGACGCGGCCACGCTGCCGGCGCCGGAGCCCGCCACGCCATGAGCCTGCCCAGCCGCCTGCAGCTGCCGCCGGGTGACTGGGCGTGCCTGCTTGATGGACTGTGTGCGCGCTTCCCGCGCATCGGCCGCGGGCAGTGGCAGGACCGTTTCGCCCGGGGCCGGGTGCAGGACGCGCAGGGCAGGGCACTTGCGCCGGACCAGCCCTGGCAGGTCGGGCTGGACATCGTCTATTTCCGCGAGGTCAGCGACGAACCGTGCATCCCGTTCAGCGAGCGCATCGTGTACCAGGATGAGCACCTGCTGGTGGCCGACAAGCCGCACCACCTGCCGGTCACGCCCGCAGGCGGCTACGTGCGCGAGACCCTGCTGGCGCGGCTGGTGGCGCGCACCGGCAACACGGACCTGGTGCCGCTGCACCGGCTTGACCGGCTCACCGCAGGGCTGGTCCTGTTCTCGCAGCGGCCCGATTCGCGCGATGCCTACCAGCGGCTGTTCCGCGAACGGCGTATCGACAAGACCTATGAGGCGCTGGCGCCCGCGTTGCCGGGCCTGCAGTTCCCGCTGGAGCGGCGGAGCCGGATCGTGGCGGGCGAGCCGTTCTTCCGCATGGCCGAGGCAGCGGGTGAGCCAAACGCGCGCACCCGGGTGGAAGTGATCGCCGCCGACGCGGCGGTCTGGCATTACCGGCTGCGGCCGGAAACCGGGCGCAAGCACCAGCTGCGCGTGCACATGGCGGCGCTGGGCGCACCGATCCTCGGCGATGACCTCTATCCGCAGCTGCAGCCAGCGGCGGATCCGCTGTGGGCGCCGCCGTTGCAGCTGCTGGCGCGGGCCCTGGCGTTCCAGGATCCGCTGGACGGGCAGCGCCGGGTGTTCAGCAGTGACCGTTCGCTGCAGGCGCCGGACAGCCCGGCCGACGCGGTCTGATCAGCGGGGCCTGATCACTGCGGATTGATCACCGCGGCTTGATCCGGGCCAGCCAGCGGTCCAGCTCGGCGGCGAACAGCTGGCGGTCGCGCTGGCCCAGCGGCGGCGGGCCACCGGTCTGTACGCCCGATCCGCGCAGTTCCTCCATGAAATTGCGCATCGACAGCCGCTCGGCCATGTTGTTGGCGGTGTACAGCTGGCCGCGCGGGTTCAGGGCGACGGCCTTCTTCTCCAGCACCAGCGCAGCCAGCGGGATGTCCTGGGTGACCACCAGGTCACCGGCGGCGACCCGCTCGACGATGGCACTGTCGGCCACGTCCAGGCCCTGTGGCACCTGGAGGGAGCGCAGCCAGCGCGAGGGCGGTGTGCGGATCCACTGGTTGGCGACCAGGGTGAGCTCCAGGCCGACCCGCTCGGCGGCGCGGAACAGGATGTCGCGGATGACAACAGGGCAGGCGTCGGCATCGACCCAGATCCTCGGATGCCCGTGTTCAGCGGGGGTTTCAGCTTCAGTCATCTACCCAGTGTAGGGTAGGAAAAACCTGAATGGGGGCTCGGGTTTAGCCTCGATCGGCTGCCAGCCCTTGTCACGCCTAGCCGGGCAGGGGATGCGGCTGAATGTAGGGGCTATCGCTTTTTCCTGAAAACACGCGTATCGTTCGACCCACTGTGTTTGCTAGGGTCACCGTGAATCGTGGCCTGGTGCAGTTGATCTCACGATCCGCTCATCGATCCGCTTTACCAACGCCTGCAACTCAGTCTCGGCCCCGATACCCGGTGGCTGCGATTTTTTTCAACATGTGTTTCAGGAGTTAGTAACTATGTCTGATCGTCAGACCGGCACTGTCAAGTGGTTCAACGACGCCAAGGGCTTCGGCTTCATCACCCCGGAAAGCGGCCCGGACCTGTTCGTGCACTTCCGTGCCATCCAGGGCACCGGCTTCAAGACCCTGCAGGAAGGCCAGAAGGTTACCTTCATCGCCGTCCAGGGCCAGAAGGGTATGCAGGCTGACCAGGTGCAGGCGGTCTAATCCGTCTGCTACCGTTTGGTAGCCAGAAACGCCGGAAGCGAAAGCTTCCGGCGTTTTTTATTGCCCGCTGTTTCGTAGAGTCGAGCTTGCTCGACTGCTTCTGCACGGCAGTCGAGCAAGCTCGACTCTACGAGGGGCATGCACCCGGCGCGGTAGGATGAACTTCCCCCCAAGGATCATCCCCATGCGCATCGTCCACCACCTGGAAAACTCCCGTTCGCTGCGCGTGCTGTGGATGCTGGAGGAGCTGGGGCTGGACTACGAGCTGCGGCGCTACCCGCGCGATCCGAAGACGCTGCTGGCGCCGCCGGAGCTGCGCCAGGTCCATCCGCTCGGCAAATCGCCGGTGCTGCAGGATGGTGATCTGGTGCTGGCCGAGTCCGGGGCGATCCTCGATTACCTCGTCGACCGCTACGACACCGGGCGCCAGTTCTCGCCGTCGCCGGTACCGGCCGACGGTGCCGAGCGCATCGATTACCGCTACTGGCTGCACTACGCCGAAGGTTCGGCGATGCCGCCGCTGCTGCTGACCCTGGTGATCGGCCGCATCCGCAGCGCGCCGATGCCGTTCTTCGCCCGGCCGATTGCCCGCGGCATTGCCGACAAGGCCGAGCGCAGCTTCATTGGTCCGCAACGGCGCCTGCACTTGGACTGGATGGAGCGGCGGCTGGCCGAAAGCCCCTGGTTCGCCGGTGACCGTTTCACCGCGGCCGACATCCAGATGAGTTTCCCGATCCAGGCGGCTGCAGCCCGTGGGGGCGGCCTGGACGACAAGCCGGCCCTGCGCAGCTTCCTTGCGCGCATCGGCGAGCGCCCGGCCTACCGGCGCGCCGAGGCGCACGGCGGCGCCCTGCAGGCCCTGCGCGGCGATTGAGGAGCGGCCCTGCCGCCCCCATCCTGCGGGGATGGATACCAGCGCCCCCCGTTTCGACAACCGCCTGCTGAGCGCCCTGCCGGGCGACCCCGAGAGCGGCCCGCGCCGCCGCGAAGTGCGCGGCGCCGCATGGTCATCGGTGATGCCGACCCCCGTGGCCGCCCCCGCGTTGCTGGCCTGGTCGCCGGACGTGGCCGCGCTGCTGGGCCTGGAAGCGGCAGACGTGGAAGGCGAAGACTTTGCCCAGGTATTTGGCGGCAACGCGCTGTACGCAGGCATGCAGCCATGGGCAGCCAACTACGGTGGCCACCAGTTCGGCCATTGGGCGGGCCAGTTGGGCGATGGCCGGGCGATTTCGCTGGGTGAACTGGTGGCGGCCGATGGCCGGCACTGGGAGCTGCAGCTGAAGGGCGCCGGGCCGACCCCGTACTCGCGCGGCGCCGATGGCCGTGCCGTGCTGCGCTCGTCCATCCGTGAGTTCCTGTGCAGCGAAGCGATGCATCACCTGGGCGTGCCGACCACGCGCGCCTTGTCGCTGGTCGGCACGGGCGAAGACGTGGTGCGCGACATGTTCTACGACGGCCACCCGCGCGCCGAGCCGGGCGCCATCGTCTGCCGCGTCGCGCCGTCGTTCATCCGCTTCGGCACCTTCGAACTGCCGGCATCCCGCGGCGAGACCGCGCTGCTGAGGCAGCTGGCCGAGGCCTGCATCGCCCGCGACTTCCCCGGGCTGCAGGGCGAGGGCGAGGCGTTGTACGGCGACTGGTTCGCGCAGATCGCCGTGCGCACCGCCGAGCTGATGGCGCACTGGATGCGGGTCGGTTTCGTGCACGGGGTGATGAACACCGACAACCTGTCCGTGCTGGGCCTGACCATCGACTACGGCCCGTACGGCTGGGTGGAGGATTACGACCCGGACTGGACGCCCAACACCACCGACGCCCAGGGCCGCCGCTACCGCTTCGGCACCCAGCCGCAGGTGGCGTACTGGAACCTCAACCGGCTTGCGCAGGCACTGTCGCCGCTGTTCGCCGACGTGCAGCCGCTGCAGTCCGGTCTGGCCGCGTTCCAGTCCACCTTCGTCGCCTGCACGCGCCGCGATGCCGCCGCCAAGCTGGGCCTGGCCGCCGCCGATGATGAAGACCTGCAGCTCTACCTGCGCTGGCAGCAGTTGCTGCAGGACGGCGGCATGGACATGACGTTGGCCTGGCGCGCGTTGATGCGCGTGGACGCGGCGGCGCCGGATGCGGGTGTGCTCGAAGCGGTGTACTACGACGAAGCACGCCGGCAGGCGGTGCAGGTGCCGCTGCAGCAGTGGTTGCAGGACTACGCCGCGCGGCTGCGTGTCGATCCGCTTGCGGCCGATGCGCGCCTGGCGAAGATGGCGGCGGCCAATCCGCTGTACGTGCTGCGCAACTGGTTGGCGCAGGAAGCGATCGACCGGGCAGAGCAGGGCGACCTGGGAGGCGTGCACGCGCTGCAGGACGTATTGCGTGATCCGTACACGGAACGCCCGGGGCTGGAGCACTATGCCGGCAAGCGACCGGCGTGGGCGGATGACCGCGCGGGCTGCTCGATGCTGTCCTGCAGTTCGTAGGAGGTTTCTTCTGCAGGGCTTGCAGCCCTGCACCTGCGGTAGTGCCGGCCGCTGGCCGGCAA